>JBDTPG010000021.1:0-32436 GCA_039932815.1 Caldimonas sp. | reverse complement strand
TGATCGTGCGCATCCATCACTGCATCGCCGACGGCATCGCCTTGAACTCGGTGCTGCTGTCGATCGCCGACGGCGCGACGGCGCTGCCGCGACCGGCCCGTGCCGATCAGGTCGAGGGGCGCGACGGGGGCGATTGGCTCGCCGACGCCTTGATCCGGCCGCTCACCGGTGCCGCCGTCAAGGCGATCGGCCTCTACGGCGACGGCGTCGTCGCCGCGATCGAGCGGCTCGCCCATCCGCAGCGGACGGCCGACGAGTCCGCCGCGCTCGCGCATGCCGGTTACCGGGCGGTGCGAGACGCCGCCGCGCTCGCCCTCCTCGACGACGATTCGCCGACGTTGCTCAAGGGACCGCTCGAAGGCGTCAAGGTCGTGGCCTGGTGCGAGCCGCTGCCGCTCGCGGACGTCAAGGCGGTCGGCAAGGCGCTGAACTGCTCGGTCAACGATGTGCTGCTCGCGTGCGCCGCCAGCGCGATCGGTGGCTACCTGCGCGAGCACGGCGACGATCCGTCCGGCAAGGAAATCCGGGCCATGGTGCCGGTGAACCTGCGCCCGCTCGACCAGGCTTGGCAGCTCGGCAACCGCTTCGGCCTCGCGCCGGTGCTGTTGCCGATCGGCCTCGCCAACACCGTCGAGTGCGTCTACGCGGTGCGCGCGCGGATGAGCGAGCTCAAGGGCAGCTACCAGCCGCTGCTCGCCTATGCGCTCCTCGGCGCATCGGGCGCGCTGACGAAGACGCTGCAGGACGCGATCTCCGACATCTTTCTGCGCAAGACCACGGCCGTGATGACCAACGTGCCCGGCCCGGCCGAGTCCCTGGTCTTCTGCGGCAGCACCCTGCGCCAGAGCATCTTCTGGGTGCCGTCGTCGGGCAACGTCGGCGTCGGCGTCAGCATCGTCTCGTACGCCGGCGGCGTCCAGTTCGGTCTGATCACCGATCGCCGGCGTTGCGCCGAGCCGCAGCGCATCATCGACCGCTTCGCGCCGGAGTTCGAGAAGCTGCTGCTCCTTTCGCTGATGCTGCCTTGGGCGAACGAGATCGCGCGGGCCGGCTCTTCGTCACCAGCTCGTCGAGAGCCTCCAGCAGCGCCGCCGACAGCTCGCGCGCGTCGGCAACGGCGGCGCGCGCCGTCGTGAATCCGAATCCCATCGCGCCCGCGTAGCTCATCACCGTGATGTTGAGCCCGAGGCCGTGCTCGACGATCGACAGCGGCCAGTAGGTGGCCATGCGCGCGCCGGCGGCGTAGAGCGGCAGCTGCGGTCCGGCGACGTTGGAAATCACGACGTTGGCGATCGGCGGCATCGCGCCGGCGATGCCCGAGCGGCCGTAGAGCGACGCCAGGCCGTGCAGCACCCAGGGCACGCCGACCGAGGGGAAGTCGGTCGGGATCACGCCCTCGGCGCGCCGCGCCAGCGCCTTGACGGCGCCGGCCGCGTCGCGGATCGCTCGCAGTCGCTTCAGCGGGTCGGCGATGTGGGTGTTGAGGTTGACCAGGCTCAGCGTCGCCTGCGTCGTGAAGTCGACGTTTCCCGGCCGGCGCAGCGAGATCGGCATCGCCGCGATCAACGGCTTCTTCGGCAGGCCGCCATGGGCCGCCAGGTAGCGCCGCAGCGCGCCGCCGCAGAGCGCGAGCACGATGTCGTTGAGCTTGGCGTCGTGGGCCTGGGCGAGCGCCTTCAGCGTCTCGATCGGGATCGACAGCGCCGCGAAGCCGCGCGCGCCGGTCACCGCCACGTTGAGCGGTGTCTTCGGGCCGAACGAGAAGTTCTGGCCGAGCCGCCCCTTCACCTCGCCGGGCGAGGCGCGGAAGAGGCCGGCGAGCGTGCGGACGACGTCGGGCAGGTGACGCAGCAGCTTGATGTACTGGCCGGCGTCGTGCTTGAGCGCCGCCGCGGCGAGCGCGGCGAGGCCGGGGTGCTCGCCGTGCGCCGCCTTGCCGCGCGCTATGCGACGGGGCTCGGCGGTCAGGTCGAACAGCGCCTGCGCCAGCAGCACGCCGGCCTGGCCGTCGAGGACCGCGTGGTGAACCTTGATGTAGTAGGCGGCCTGCCCGCTGGCCAGGCCGTCGAAGACGTAGAGACGCCAGAGCGGGCGGCTGCGATCGAGCAGCTGCGAGTGCAGCCGGCCGGCGCAGTCCTCGAGCTGGGCCTGCGTTCCGGGGCTCGGCAGCGCGATGCGGTGGACGTGGTAATCGAGATCGATGCGGTCTTCCTCGACCCAGACCGGATTCGCGAACTGCAGCGGCATCGGCGCGAGCTTGCGAGTGAAGACCGGTGCGAGATGGATGCGCGACTTCATCTGCCGCTTGATGGCGGCGTGGAAGTCGCCGCGGTAGCCGGGCGGCAGGTCGAACAGGTGCAGGGAGCCGACGTGCATCGGCGTCTCGGCCGTCTCGAGATGGAGGAAGGCGCCATCGAGCCCGCTCAGGGACTTCATGCGGCGGCCCTCGGTCGCGGCGACGCCGCGGCGCGATCGCGCGGCAACGCGGCTGTCCGGGTGCGCGCTGTCTTGCGCGCGGGAGCGGCGGCGCGGGCGCGCGCGGCGAGGGCGAGCCGGCGCACGCGGGCGAAATCGTCGTCGTTCAGCACGCCGCCGACGCCCGAGATCGCCGCCAGCTTCATGCCGTGCTTGAGGCCGAGCCGGTAGATCTCGCGCACCTTCTCCCATTCGATCGCGCGGCCGACGGTGAAGTTCTCGAAGCGACCCTCGAGCGCCAGCACGATCGTCTCGGCGAGGCAGGCATAGGCGACGCCCTTCGGCAGGCCGATGTTCTTCATCGTCACCTCGCCGGGCAGCTGGATCTCGCCCGATTCGATCACGAGCACGTCCGGGCGCCGGGCGACCTCCTCGGGTGGCAGGTCGAGCGGCCGCGCGACGTCGGTGATGACGCAGCCCGGCTTGACCTTCATGATGTCGAGCACCTTCTTGCCGGCGCCCGAGGTCGCGGTGACGATCATGTCCATCGCGCCGATGTGTGTGTCGGCATGCGCGGCGAGGACCACGCGGGCATCGGGGGTCTCGAGCAGGATCGATTCCTTCAGCGCCAGGAGCTTGGCGGTCTCGGGCGACACCAGCGTCACCTCCTCGGCGGCACGCACCAGCAGGCGTGCGCAGGCGGCGCCGATCGAGCCGGTGGCGCCGACCACCATCGCCTTGAACGCGACCCGTTCCTTGCCCCGGCCGCGCTGGACCAGGCCCAGGCGCAGCAGCGCGTCGTGGGCGGCCCAGAGCGCGGCCGACGCGCTGTAGCTGTTGCCGGTCGTGATCGGCAGCGACGCGCGCCGCGCCACCGTCACGCCGGCGTCGCCGACCACCTTGGTGAATGCGCCCAGGCCCATGATCTGCGCACCGAGCCGGCGCGCCACGTCGGCGGCGGCGAGCAGGCGCCGGTAGGTGAACTCGGGGCGGTGGCTCATGATCTCCCGCGGCGTGCCGCCGACCGAGATCAGCCAGCCTTCGGCCTCGACGCCGGTCGGCGAGCGGATGCCCTCGACCTTCGAGTAGACGAAAGGCGGCGCGTAGGCCAGCACCTTCTCGAGCGAATCCATGAACAGCGGCGGCGAGACGCGCGACAGCATCTCGACCGGCTTGACGATCTTGAAGTACTCCTGCGACAGGGGATGGATGACGAAGGCGAATCGATTGACGCGGCGAAAGCCGTTCGGATAGACGATTCGGGGCTGCGCCTGCAATCCGGCGATGACGTCGAGGTAGTCGTCCTCGAGGATCTCGTCGGCGCCCTTGCCGGTGGCGGCCATGATCATCGCGTCGAGCAGGTCGGGGCCGAGGACGTGGCCGTGCATCGTCGGCGCGGCGTCGACGACCATGGCGACGCCCTTGTCCCGAAAGCGCGCCATGCGCTCTTCGTTGACTGTCGAGGTGACGACGGTCTTGCCGGCGAGCTCCTCGATGCCGAAGGCGTCCAGCTCGTGGGGCCGGGCGACCACCACCGTCGCCTTGGCGAGCGCCTTGCGCAAAATGTGCTGCGCCCACCGGCCGAGCAACGGCGCCGCGATCAACCGCGGCGGCACCCAGGCCAGGACGTGGTGCGCGCCACGCTCGTACAGATGGAGCGCGTCGAGCGACGTCAGCAGCTTGGGGATGCCGAGCTGCAGCAGCGGATCGGCGAAGCGCAGGTTGGGGGTGTAGTCCGACATCGCCGCCGCCAGCTTGGCGTGCGCCGTGCCGGAGAAGAACAGCACGCCGGCGTTGTCGAAGTAGTGGCCGAGCCGGTCCTGCGTGCCGCGCACCGCCCATTCCAGGAAGATGTCGCCGAGTCGGCCGCCGGTCGTCACCGGCGCCCGGGTCGGTGCGCTCCGCAGGCGCTGGCTGTCGCGGCCGGCCGCCGCGCTTGCGCCGAGGCCGTCATCCCGGGCCAGGCCGAGGCCGATCGCGGCGGCGCGCCCGCCCCAGTGGGCGAGCAACTCGAGCGCCCGGGCGACGCTGCCGTCGGTGCCGATGCGGCGCACCCGCAGCTTCGCGCCGAGGAAGTCGGTGCTGAACTGGAAATCCTGGCTGCTTGCGCCAAGACTGATGCCGATCACGTTCTTCATCCGCTTCCTGCGCCAAAGTCCTGGCATCGATCATGGAGGGAGCAGGGCGTGGCGCATTTGATCGGCGACATGGTTCGGTCATTCGGCTTGCCGCCGCTGAAGCGGGCGGCCGGCGCGATCACGCGGCGGATTCCGATCCCGCAGCCGATGCTGCTGGTCGGCCCGGGCGCGAGCGCCCGGCTCGGCCGCACCGTCGCCGGCTTCGGGCACCGCCGCATCCTCGTCGTCACCGATGCGACGATCTCGCGCCTCGGCCTGATGAAGCCGATGACCGAGGCGCTCGCCGCCGGCGGCAGCGCGTTCGTGGTCTTCGACCGGGTCCTGCCCGACGCGCCGATCCCGGTGATCGAGGCCGGCATCGCGCGCTTTCGCGACGAGGCGTGCGACGCGATCGTCGCGTTCGGCGGCGGCTCGGTGATCGACACGGCCAAGGCCATCGGTCTCGCCGCCGCGAACGCGAAGCACCCGCGCGATCTCGTCGGCTATTTCAGAGGGCTGCACGGGCCGGCGCCGATCTACGCCGTGCCGACCACGGCCGGCACCGGCTCCGAGGTGACCGTCGCGGCGGTGATCTCCGACCCCGCCGGGCAGCGCAAGTTGATGATCGTCGACACCCGCATCGTGCCGCGCCTGGCCGCGCTCGACCCCTGCCTGATGACGGGAGTGCCCGCAGCCGTCACCGCCGCCACCGGGCTCGACGCGCTGACCCACGCCGTCGAGGCCTACATCGGCCGCTGGTCGACCGGATTCAGCGACCGCATGGCGCTCGCCGCCGTCGCCATGATCTTCACCAATCTGCCGCTCGCCTGCGCCGACGGCAGCGACCTCGGCGCGCGCGAGCAGATGGCGCTCGCGTCGACCTTCGCCGGCCTGGCGTTCACGCGCGCCAACGTCGGCAACGTGCACGCCATCGCGCACCAGCTCGGCGGCCGCTATCACACGCCGCACGGGCTGGCCAACGCGATCGTGCTGCCGATCGTGCTGCGCTCCTGCGCAGCGGCCATCCGGCCGAAGCTGGCAATGCTGGCGCGGCGCGCCGGCGTCGCCACGCCGGGCGCGAGCGACAGCGAGCTGGCGCTGGCGTTCATCGCGGCGGTCGAAGCGCTGAACCGATCGCTGGGAATTCCGCAGCACCTCGATGCGCTGCGCGAAGACGACGTCGCCGCGCTCGCCGACGCCGCGTGCCGCGAGGCCGACGCCAACTACCCGGTGCCGTGGGTGATGTCGCGCGAGGCGTGCGAAGCGGTTCTTCGGCAGGCGCTGCCGCCTCGGCCTAGCCGACGGCGGGCCGTGCAGGGGCGGCCGGCGGCGCCGCCGCGGCGAGAAACTTCTCGATCTCCGCGAGCGCCTCGACCGCCTCGGGCAGCTCGGGGTTGAAGATGTGCCATGCATGGACGACGTGGCGCCACGTCTGCAGCCGTGCCGGCGAGCCGGCCGCGCGGGCGCGGTTGACGTAGCGGCGCGCGTCGTCGAGCAGCATCTCGGCCTCGCTCGCATGAACCAGGACCGGCGGCAGGTTCGACAGGTCGCCGTAGACCGGCGAAATCGCCGGGTCGCCAGGGCGGATGCGGTTGACGATCCACGCCATCCACAACAGCACCGCGTGGGGCAGCCTCGTCAGCGGCCCGTACAGGGGGCCGAGCATCGCGTCGCTGCGCCGGTGGGCGCGCAGGCTCGGGCTCGCCAGCGTTCCGTCGGTCGCCGGCGACAGCGCGACGACGGCGTCGGGAGCGCGCAGGCGCTGGTCGCGAACCCAGGCCGCCAGTGCCAGCGCGAGGTTGCCGCCGGCGGATTCACCGGCGACGAACACCGCCTGCGCGGTGGCACGACCCGTCGGGCCGTTCTCGAGCATCCAGCGGTAGGCGGTCCGGCAGTCCTCGATGCCGGCCATGCGGCGATGCTCGGGCATCAGCCGGTAGTCGATCGCGAGCACCGCGCCGCCGGTCATCGCCGCGAACCGGGTCGTCAGGGTGCGATGGCTGCGCGGGCTGCCGATGACGAAGCCGCCACCGTGGATGTAGAGCGTCCGTCTCGCGCCGTCCGCGCCGGGCGAAAGCACCCATTCCGCGGGCACGCCCGCGCAGTCGACCGGCGCGAAGGTGGCATCGAAGGCGCGACGGCCGAACAGCTCGTCGATGTAGCGGCGCAGCGCCGGGACGCGCCCGCGCAGCGGAACGCCGCGAACCGCGTCGCGCACGCCGGCCAGCGACGCGACGACCGACGCCAGCTCGGCGCTCGCTTCGGGTCGGGTCGAGAAGCGCTCGCCGGCCGGTGCGTCGAAGTTCGACAGGTCCTCGCCGGCGAGGAACACGACCGCGAACGCCCAGAGCGCCGCCAGGCCGAACGCCAGGACTCCCAGGACGATGATCAGCATGGGGCAGTGTGCCATTCACAGATCTTTACCCCCGGGCCAAGCTGCCGTCACGGCGCCCCGGCACCATCTTCTGCATCCCCGGCGATCGGGGCCAGGAGCATCGAGATGAGCAAGAGAGCGGCAAGCGCGGCATCGGCATCGGCCGCGCGTCGGATCCAGGTGGTGATGATCGGCATGGCGATGACGTTGCTGGCCGCTATCAGCCTGTCGGCGTGGGCGCAGCCCGCGCCGCCGCCCGCAATGGGCGAGCGCGGTCCCGGCATGGGGTTCCAGCAGCGCGGCGAGCACGGTCCCGGCATGGATGAGCACGGCTGGGGCGGCATGCGCCACGGCATGGGCGGCATGCACGGCGGAATGCATGGCGGCATGGGCGGCGGCATGGGCGGGGGGATGATGTTCCGCGGCTCGCCCGAGCGCATGGGCCGGATGATCGACCACATGCTCGACGGCCTGAACGCCAGCGACGCCCAGCGCAGCCAGATCAAGCAGATCGCCGCCGCCGTCGGCGCCGACATGAAGGCGCAAGCCGAAGCCGGCCGTGCCCTGCGCCAGCGGGGGATGCAGGCGTTCGTGGCACCGAATGTCGACGCCGCCGCTGTCGAGCAGGTGCGCCAGCAGATGCTCCAGCAGCACGACCAGATGAGCCGGCGCATGACCCAGGCCATGCTCGACGTCGCCCGGGTGCTGACGCCCGAGCAGCGCGCTCGTCTCGGCGAACGCATGCGCGATCGCCAGGCGCGCATGCAGGATCGCATCAAGCGCATGGAGTCGATGCGCCAGGCGATGCCGCCGCGCCGATAATCGCGCCGCCATGTCACCGTCCGCCGGCGCCTTGCCGGCGGCCGCACGGTGGCCCGGACCGAACGCCCGATGACGCCACGCCTGCTCCTCGTCGATGACGACAGCCGCCTCGCCTCGATGGTCGGCGACTACCTCGGTCGCGCCGGCTTCGAGGTCGAGACCGCGGGCTCGCTCGCCGGCGGCCGCGACCTGCTCGCCGTCAACACCTACGACGCGCTGGTGCTCGACCTGATGCTGCCCGACGGCGACGGCCTCGATCTCTGCCGCGAACTGCGCAGCACCAGCCGCACGCGCCAGCTGCCGCTGCTCATGCTCACCGCCCGCGGCGAGCCGATGGACCGGATCGTCGGCCTCGAGCTCGGTGCCGACGACTACCTGCCCAAGCCGTTCGAGCCGCGCGAGCTGCTCGCACGAGTCAAGGCGCTGCTGCGCCGCGTCTCGCCCGCCGCCAGCGGCGACGACGTGCTGCGCTTCGGTCGGCTCGAAGTCGACCTCGGCGCGCGCACGGCGCGCCTCGACGGCAAGACCTGCGACCTGACCGGGCACCAGTTCGATCTCCTCGTCGTCCTCGCCCAGAGCCCGGGCCGCGTGCTCTCGCGCGACCAGATCATGGATGCGCTGAAGGGCCACCCGCTCGAGGCCTTCGACCGCTCGATCGACGTCCACATCTCGCGCATCCGCGCCGTCATCGAGGACGACCCGAAGGCGCCGCGCCGCGTCCTCACCGTGCGCGGTGCCGGCTACGTGTTCGCGAGGAAGCAGGACGCCGACGACGCTGCGGCATGACGCCGGCCGCGCGCCGCGCCGCCCGGCGATGAAGAGTCTCTACCTCCGGATCTACGCCACCGTCGTGGTGGTGCTGCTCGTGTTCGCGCTCGTCTCCGGCTGGATCGTCGAGCGCCATCTCGCCGAAGAGCGCGTGCGCAACGAGCAGGTCGTGAACGATCGCGTCGGTGCCTGGGCCGAGCTGCTCGGCAACTCGCTGCCGGGGGTCGACCAGCCGATCGAGGCGCAGCTCGCCTCCCTGCTCGACTGGTCACAGCGCCTGCGCGTTCCGCTCGCGCTCGACGACGCGCGAGGCCAGCGCATCGGCGCGTCGGAATCGTTCGAGCGGCGCCTGCTCGACGGCGTCCGGCCGTTCTCCTTCAAGCTCGACGACGGTCGCACGCTCCTCACCATGCGGCCGGGAATGCGCCAGGGCGGCCGGCGCGCCGGAGCGCAGCGAGAAGGCCGCGGCCCGGGCGGCGAAGAGCGGATCGGCCGTGGCCCGCCGGCGTGGCCGCTCTTCATTCCGGGGTTGCCGCGCAGCGCCGGGCTGGCGATCGTCCTCGTCGTTCTCTTCCTCGCGATCGCCGCCGGCGCCTATCCGGTCGTGCGCCGACTGACACGCCGCCTCGAGTCGCTCAAGCAGGGCGTCGAGCAGTTCGGTGCGGGCGCGCTCGATCACCGCGTCGTCATTTCCGGCGCCGACGAGGTCGCTGCGGTCGCCGCCAGCTTCAACGTCGCCGCTGCGCGCATCGAGGCGCTCGTGCTGTCGCATCGCTCGCTGCTCGCCAACGCCAGCCACGAGCTGCGTTCGCCGCTGGCGCGCATGAAGATGGCGGTGTCGATGCTCGCCGACGCCACGCCGGCGCAGCGCGACACGCTGAAGGCCGAGATCGACAAGAACGTCGCCGAGCTCGACGGCCTGGTCGAGGAAGTGCTGCTCGCGAGCCGGCTCGACGTCGTCGAGAACCCGCTCCACCGCGACGACGTCGACCTGCTCGCCGTCGCCGCCGAGGAAGCCGCGCGCGTCGGCGCCCACGTCGAGGCCGCCGGCCGCGTCCACGTCACGGGCGACGAGCGGCTGCTGCGGCGTGCGATCCGCAACCTGCTCGAGAACGCGCAGCGCTATGGCGGCGGCGAGGTCGAGATCGGCCTCGGCCGCGTCGAGGGGCGCGGCAACGAGCTCGTCTCGGTCGAGGTCTGCGACCGCGGCCCGGGGATTCCCGAGGCGATGCGCGAGCGCATCTTCGAGCCGTTCTTCCGCCTGCCCGGCCACGCCGAGCAGGGCGGCGGCGTCGGCCTCGGCCTCGCACTCGTCAAGCAGATCGCCGCCCGCCACGGCGGCAGCGTGCGCTGCGAAAGTCGCCAAGGCGGAGGGAGCCGCTTCGTCTTCGAGATTCCGCCCGCCTGACTCACGGGGGCCCCGCTGGGGCCGATTGCGCCTGACTTTTCAGGTACCAGGCCAGGAATCCGCTCAGGCCGATGCCGGCGATCGCCAGGCCGAGGGTCGACATCGACCAGAAGCCGCGCGCGCTGTGCATCCACGCCGGGCTGATGCCGGCCGGATCGAACGCCGCCAGGTAGCCGCCGCCGAGGCCGATGCCCCAGAGCGAGACGACGTAGATGAGCAAGGGCACCGTGGCGATCCGGTAGGCGCGCAGGACGAAGGCGGCCACGGTCTGCGCCGCATCGGCGAGGTGGAACAGGGCGACCCAGGCGAGCAGGGGCAGCGTCGCCGCGACGATCACCGCGTTGCCGGTGTAGAGGCCGACGACTTCTTCGCGCAGGACGTAGACGGCGCTGCCGACGACGGCGGCGACGACGACGCCGATCTCGAGGCCGGCCCAGCCGATCCGTCGCGCATCGGCGACGTCGCCCGCGCCGACGCGTTGCGCGACCAGCGTGCTCGACGCATTGGCGATCGCCAGCGGCAGCATGAACATCACCGAGACCATGTTGGCAGCGATCTGATGGCCGGCCACGGCGGTCGCGCCGATGCGCGAGACGAAGAACGCCATGAACGTGAAGCCGGTCACCTCGACGAGCACGGCGAGCCCCATCGGCACGCCGAGCCGAAGCAGCGCGCGCAGGCTCGCCGCGCTCGGCGCCGCGAGGTTCGAGCCGCGGCCGAGACCGAAGCGGCGATAGAAGCGATCGCTGCGCAGGAGCACGACCGCCGCGCCGAGCTGGCACCACATGACGATGGCCGTCGCCAGGCCGCAGCCGGCGACGCCGAGCGCCGGCACGCTCAGCTCGCCGAACGGCGTCGGCCCGGCGATGCCGAAGACGAGCACGGCGTTGACGGGCACCTTGAGCGCGAGCCCGCCGAGCTGCATCGCCATCACCGCCTTCGGCCGCGACACCGCGATGTTGAAGCCGCGAAAAGCCGTGAAGACGAGAGCCGGCGGCAGCGCGAACGCCAGCCCGCCGAGGTACACGCGCACCTTGGCCGCGACCGCGGGCTCGGCACGGGCGAGGGCGAGAAAGGGATCGGGCGCGAGCAGGAGCAGGCAGCCGGGGATCGCCAGGGCGAGCCCCAGCCACGCCGCCTGCTGCGCCTCGTGGCCGCTTTCCCTCAGCTTGCCGGCGCCGAACAGCTGGCCGGCGATCGGCCCGACCGCGAGCACGGTGCCCATGAGGCCGACGAAGATCGAAATGTAGGCCGATGCGCCGATGGCGAGCGCGGCCAGATCGGTCGGAGTCGTCCGCGCGACCATGACGGTGTCGACGGTACTGAACGCGATCACCGCGACCTGGCCGACGAAGACCGGCCAGGCAAGCGGCGCGATGCGGCGCACGCCGCGGCGCAGGCCGAGCCGCGTCATGCCGCGGCGGGGAAGGAATCGTCTTCGGCGGCGGTTGCGGCGGCGGGCGCCGCGCCGCCCTGCGCGCGCTCGGCATAGCGGTTGAAGCGCCACGCCGTGCCTTCGTGCGAAATCCGGCGCCAGGTCGCGCGCTTCTCGAACGGCGACATCTCGGTCCAGCGCTGCACTTCGAGGAAGGTGCGGCCGCAGCCCTTGCAGACGGCGTCGCCCTGGCTGGTCGAGCAGATCGCGATGCACGGCGCGTCGGGCGTCGTCGCATACCACGCGAGCCAGGCATCGCGGGCCGCGTCCGGCATCGTCGCCTCGTCGCACTCGCTCTCGTGGTAGTACACCATCAGCGCGTAGACCTCGGCCAGGGCGAGGACCTCGGCGCAGGCGGTGATGCCGTCAGGCGAGGGCGATCGATCGCGCCACCAGTTGATGGCCGATTCGACGTCGGTGATGTGCAGGGCGGCCACGGCGAAAGGGGACGCGAGGATAGCAGCGGCGCCGCCGCCGCGCGCCCCGCCCGACGGCAGCCCCCGCAGGCGCCGGGGATCAGCGCGGCGCGCTGGCGGCCGGTGCGCCGGGGATGATGACGATGGTCGGCTGGCCGGTCGTCGTCGTCTTCGTTTCGCGGATCACGCCGCCGCCGGCAACGCTGCCCGAGGTCGTCGTCATCTGGTTCGGCTTGCTCGGCCCTTCGATGCGCGCGAGGCAGTCGGCCTTGTCCTTCGGCGCCACGATGTTGCACCGCTCGATCGCGTTCTGGCGCGCCGAGCCGTTGTTGTCGAGGCGGTTGCGCTTCCGCTCGTCCTGGGCCGCGCCGGCTTCCTTCAGGCAGGTGGCGCGATCTTCGGCCGTGCGGCCGGCTTCGCAGTCGGCGCGCTCCTTCAGGTAGGTCGACTTGGCGGTCGCCGCGGCGGCGTCGGCGGCGTGCGCGGGCGCTGCCGCATAGCCGGCGGCGACACCGACGACGACCAGGCCGGCAAGAGATGCAAGATTTAGTTTCATGACGGTCTCCGATGAAGGCGGGCAGCGCCGTCGAGCCGGCACCGCACGTCGAGCCCGCACCTTACGTCAGCATGCCGCGCCACGGGCGTAGGACGGCACCGCGGACCGGCGCCGCCCAAGTTCCCGTGGCGGACCTGCGGCATGGCCGCTGCCGCGATCGGCGGTCGCCGCATGAGCGCCGCGGCGAAGACAATGGCGGCGACACCGGATCGCGGCTTCGTGCGCCAGGCCCGGCCCCCGACCTCGAAATTCGCCATGCGCTTACCGCCCCCGTGCCCTTCGTTCCCGCGCCTGTCGTCGCGTCGCAGCGGCGCGCTCGGCTTCTCGCTGATCGAGCTGATGGTCGTGATCGCGATCATCGTCGTCCTCGCCTTGATCGCCTTGCCGGGCGTTCCCGACAAGCTGATCCGCGATCGCATCGTCGAATCGGTGAAGCTCGCCGACATCGTCAAGCCGCCGATCGCGCTGACGTGGGCGGCGCTGGGCAAATTTCCGGTCGACAACGCCGCCGCGGGCCTGCCGGTCGCCGACAAGATCGTCAACGAGTACATCAGCTCGGTCGCGGTCGAGTCGGGCGCGATCCAGGTCACTTTCGGCAACCGCGCCAACGTCGCGATCCAGGGCAAGGTGCTGAGCCTGCGCCCGGGCGTGATCGACGACGCGCGCATCGTGCCGATCTCGTGGGTCTGCGGCAACGCCGAGCCGCCGAACAAGATGACGGTGCGCGGCCTCAACAAGACCAGCGTGCCGGTGCGCTTCCTGCCGCTCAACTGTCGCGCCGGTCCGAGCGCGTCGGCGCCGGCGCCGTGATCGAGTTCGACGCCTCCGGCCTCGACAGCGCCAGCCTGCGTTCGGCCGGCAAGGAGCTGCTCTCGCTCGCCTTGATCGATGCGCGCAACCACACGTTGCGCTGGGCGAGCGCGCTCGAGGCCGCGGCCGACGGCAAGGCGCTGACGCTCGCCGACGAGCTGCCGGCCGCTGTCGCCGCCGAGCTCGATCCGGCGCTCTGGACGCTCGGCCACATCGGCTGGTTCCAGGAGTACTGGATCGCGCGCAACGTGCAGCGCGGGCGAGGTGAGCGCGCCGATCCGACGCATCCGCGCCTGGCCTCGATCGTTCCCGGAGCCGACGCCTGGTACGACGCCGCGACCGTCGATCGGGCGCGCCGGCGCGCGCTGGCCGGCGGGGAGCTGCCCGACCTGCAGGCGACGCGCGCCTATCTCGTCGAGACGCTCGAGACGACGCTCGAGCTGCTCGCCGGCCTGGCCGTCGAAGACGATGCATCGCTCTACTTCCATCGCCTCGCGCTCTTCCACGAGGAGATGCACGCCGAGGCCTTCGCGGTGCTGGCGCAGACGCTCGGCATCGAAACCGGGCTGGTCGCGCGCATCGCGACACGCCCGGCGCGCCCGCCGCTGCTCTTTCCGGCGACGCGCTGGCTGCTCGGCACGAGCGGCGCGGGCTTTCGCTTCGACAACGAGGCCGAGCCGCACCCTGTCGAGATTCCCGAGTTCGAGATCGACGCGCAGGCGGTTACCTGGGCGCAGTACGGCGAGTTCGTCGAGGACGGCGGCTACGACGAGCGGATCCACTGGAGCGGCGACGGCTGGGAGTGGCTGCACAACGAAGGCCGGCGCACGCCGCGCCATGTCGACCAGATGCGCCATGGCGTGCTGCAGCGCCGCTTCGGCGTGCTCGCGCGCGTCGCCTCGTCGCACCCCGCCGTGCACGTGAGCTGGTACGAAGCCGATGCGTGGTGCCGCTGGGCCGGCCGCCGCCTGCCGGGAGAAGCCGAGTGGGAAGCGGCGGCGCATCAGGGCGCGACGCGCGGCTTTCGCTGGGGCGACGTTCGCGAATGGACGGCGACGACGCTGCGCCCCTATCCCGGTTTCGCCGCCGGACCGTGGCGCGACTATTCGCTGCCCGCGTTCGGATCGCACAAGGTGTTGCGCGGCGCGTCGTTCGCGACGCGGCCGAGCCTCGTGAGCGCGCGCCTGCGCGGCTTCGAGCGGCCCGAGCGCGACGACGGTTTCTTCGGCTTTCGAAGCTGCGCCGCATAGCTGCGGCACCCCGGGCCGGGGGCCCGCGCAGCGCATTAGGGAAACCCATCCTTGCGATGCCCCTTGCCCCTCCAACAATGGGTCGATCCCCCCTCGCGGCGGCGCCACATCCCTGGCCACCGCCTCGCGAACATCCCCCCAGGAGACCGGCGTGGACATTCCCATTTCACTCACCGTCAACGGCAAGGCGGTCACCAAGACCGTCGACTCGCGCACGTTGCTCGTCCAGTTCCTGCGCGAGACGCTGCAGCTCACCGGAACGCACGTCGGCTGCGACACGGCGCAGTGCGGCGCCTGCACGGTGCACATGAACGGGCGGGCGATCAAGTCGTGCTCGATGCTCGCGGCCCAGGTTCAGGGCAGCCAGATCACGACCATCGAGGGCCTCGCCAAGGGCGACGAGCTGCATCCGATGCAGGCGGCGTTTCGCGAGTGCCACGGCCTGCAGTGCGGCTTCTGCACGCCGGGGATGGTGATGTCGGCGGTGCAGCTGCTCGCCGACAACCCGAAGGCGAGCGAAGACGAGATCCGCGAGGCGCTCGACGGCAACATCTGCCGCTGCACCGGCTACCACAACATCGTCAAGTCGATCCAGTTCTGCCAGTCGGGCAAGACCCCGACGACCGTCTGAGGAGCGCGACATGGGCAACATGAACGAAGTCGACGCCACCAAGAGCCCGATCGGGCAAAGCATCCGCCGCCGCGAGGACCGCCGCTTCATCACCGGCGCCGCCAACTACACCGACGACGTCGTCCTGCAAGGCCAGACGTTCGGCGTCTTCCTGCGCAGCCCGCACGCGCATGCGCGCATCCGCTCGATCGACCTCGCCGCGGCGAAAGCCGCGCCCGGCGTCGTCGACATCATCACCGGCGCCGACCTCGCCGAAGCCAAGGTCGGCGGCCTGCCGTGCGGCTGGCTGATCCACAGCAAGGACGGCACGCCGATGAAGGAGCCGGCGCACCCGGTGCTGGCGCAGGGCAAGGTGCGCCACGTCGGCGACCAGGTCGCCCTCGTCGTCGCCGAGACGCTGCTGCAGGCGAAGGACGCGGCCGAGCTCGTCGTCGTCGACTACGAGGAGCTGCCGGCGGTGATCGACCTCAGCTCCGCCGACTCGATCGGCACGAGCGTCCACGACGACGTCGCCGACAACGTCTGCTACGACTGGGGCCACGGCAGCGACAAGGCGGTGGTCGACGCTGCGTTCGCGAAGGCCGCGAAGGTCACCAAGCTGTCGTTCGTCAACAACCGGCTGATCCCGAACGCGATCGAGCCGCGCGCCGCCAACGCCAGCTACAACCGCAGCGACGAGAGCTACACGCTCTACGTCGCCAACCAGAACCCGCACGTCGAGCGGCTGCTGATGTGCGCCTTCGTGCTCGGCCTGCCGGAATCGAAGGTGCGCGTGATCGCGCCCGACGTCGGCGGCGGCTTCGGCTCGAAGATCTTCCTGTACCCGGAAGACGTCGCCCTGGTCTGGGCGAGCAAGCGCGTCGGCCGGCCGATCAAGTGGACGGCCGAGCGCAGCGAATCGTTCCTGACCGACGCGCACGGCCGCGACCATGTCACGACCGCCGAGCTGGCGATGGATTCGGCAGGCAACTTCCTCGCGTTGCGCGTCAAGACGATCGCCAACATGGGCGCCTACCTGTCGACGTTCGCGTCGGCGGTGCCGACCATCCTCTACGCGACGCTGCTCGCCGGCCAGTACAAGACGCCGGCGATCTACGCCGAGGTGAAGGCGGTGTTCACCAACACCGCGCCGGTCGATGCCTACCGCGGCGCCGGCCGCCCCGAGGCGACCTACGTCGTCGAGCGCATCGTCGAGCAGGCCGCGCGCGACATGAAGATGAGCCCGGCCGAGATACGGAAGAAGAACTTCATCACCACCTTCCCGTACGCGACGCCGGTCGGCCTCACCTACGACGTCGGCGGCTACGCGGCCCACCTCGACAAGGCGATGGAGATCGCCGACGTCGCCGGGTTCCCGGCCCGAAAGGCCGCATCGGCGGCGAAGGGCAAGAAGCGCGGCCTCGGCTACGCCTGCTACATCGAGGCGTGCGGCATCGCGCCGTCGAACATCGCCGGTGCGCTCGGCGCTCGCGCCGGCCTGTTCGAGGCCGGCGAGGTGCGCGTCCACCCGACCGGCACCGTCACCGTCTTCACCGGCTCGCACAGCCACGGCCAGGGCCACGAGACGACGTTCGCCCAGGTCGTCGCGGCGCGCCTCGGCATCCCGGTCGGCAACGTCGAGATCGTCCACGGCGACACCGGCCGTGTGCCGTTCGGCATGGGCACCTACGGCAGCCGCTCGCTCGCGGTCGGCGGCACGGCGATCGTCAAGGCGGTCGACAAGGTGATCGCCAAGGGCAAGAAGATCGCCGCCCACCTGCTCGAGGCCGCCGACACCGACATCGAGTTCGAGAACGGCGAGTTCAAGGTCGCCGGCACCGACAAGAAGATCGCCTGGGGCAACGTCACGCTCACCGCCTACGTGCCGCACAACTTCCCGCTCGACAAGCTCGAGCCCGGGCTGAACGAGAACGCGTTCTACGACCCGACCAACTTCACCTACCCCGCGGGCAGCTACATCTGCGAGGTCGAGGTGGATTCGGACACCGGCAAGGTCCACATCGAGCAGTTCGTCGCCGTCGACGACTTCGGCAACATCGTCAACCCGATGATCGTCGAGGGCCAGGTACACGGCGGCATCGCC
The DNA here is from genome assembly GCA_039932815.1 of Caldimonas sp. Lineage (GTDB taxonomy): Bacteria > Pseudomonadota > Gammaproteobacteria > Burkholderiales > Burkholderiaceae_C > Schlegelella_A. The sequence goes on along the minus strand of JBDTPG010000021.1, from coordinate 15,351 downwards.
CAGGGGCTCGGCCAGGCGATGATGGAAGCCTGCGCCTACGACCCCGAGTCGGGCCAGCTCGTCACCGGCTCGTACATGGACTACGCGATGCCGCGCGCGATGGACATCCCGAGCTTCAAGGTCGCAACGACCAACACGCCGTGCAGCCACAACCCGCTCGGCGTCAAGGGCTGCGGCGAGGCCGGCGCGATCGGCTCGCCGCCGGCCTACATCAATGCGCTGACCGACGCGCTCGGCGTCGTCGATCTGGCGATGCCGGCGACGCCGGAACGCGTCTGGCGCGCCGCCAACGGCATGCCCGCGGCCTGAAGCAGAACAGGAGAACACGATGTACGCATTCGACTACCAGCGGCCGACCAGCCGCGACGCCGCCAAGGCCGCCGCGACCGGCGCCGACACCCGCTACCTTGCCGGCGGCCAGAGCCTGATCCAGGCGATGCGGCTGCGCCTGTCGCAGTCCGAACGCCTGGTCGATCTCGGCGCGGTCGGCGACCTCAAGGCGATCAAGGCCGACGGCAACGGCGTCACGATCGGCGCGATGGCGACGCACGCCGCCGTCGCGGCCAACGCCGACGTGAAGCGCGTCGCCCCGGCGATCGCTTCGCTCGCCGGCGGCATCGGCGATCCGATGGTGAGGAACATGGGAACGATCGGCGGCTCGATCGCCAACGCCGATCCGGCGGCGTGCTATCCGGCCGGCGTCCTCGCGTTCAACGCGACGATCCAGACCGACCGGCGCACGATCAAGGCCGACGACTTCTTCACCGGCCTCTACGAGACGGCGCTGCAGCCGGGCGAGCTGATCGTCTCCGTGACCTTCCCGGCGGCGCAGAAGGCGGCCTACATCAAGTACAAGCAGCCGGCGTCGCGCTTCGCCCTGATCGGCGTCTGCGTCGCGCAGACGGCGTCGGGTGTTCGCGTCGGCGTCACCGGCGCCAAGGGCCATGCGTTCCGCGCGACCGAGATCGAGAACGCGCTCGCCAAGACCTTCACGGCCGACGCCGCCAAGGCGGTGAAGATGCCGACCACCGACATCAACGCCGACCTGCACGGCTCGGCCGAGTACCGCGCGGCGATGATCAGCGTCATCGCCTCGCGCGCGGTCGCGGCGGCGCTGGCGCGCTGAGGGCCGGAGCCTGTCGCGAAGCTCCCTGTCGCCCTGAGCGAAGCGAAGGATCTCGGCGCATGAGATCCTTCACTCCGTTCAGGACGACAGACTGCTTCGCATGATTTCCCTGCCCGGACTGCCGGCGACCGTCGACGACGTCGTCGCCGCGCTCGCCGCCGAGAGCTACGTTGCCGACCGGCGGCTCGCGACCTCGGTCTATCTCGCCCTCAAGCTCAAGCGCCCGCTCTTCGTCGAAGGGGAGCCCGGCGTCGGCAAGACCGAGCTCGCGAAGGCGCTGGCGCGCGCGCTCGGCGCCGTGTTGCTGCGCGTGCAGTGCTACGAAGGGCTCGACATCGCGCAGACCGCGTACGAGTGGAACGTCGCGCGCCAGATGATGGAGATCCGCCTCGCCGAGGCGGCGCACGAGGTCGGCGACGCCGCGTCGCGCGAGCGTCTGGCGAAGAGCCTTTACGCGCGCTCGATGCTGATCGAGCGGCCATTGCTGCAGGCACTGACGCAGGCGCGCTCGCCGGTCCTCCTCATCGACGAGCTCGACCGCGCCGACGAGCCTTTCGACGCCTTCCTGCTCGAGGTGCTCGCCGAGAATCAGCTGACGATCCCCGAGCTCGGCACGGTCGCGGCCGCGCCGGGCGCCACGCCGATCGTTGTCATCACCAGCAACCGCACGCGCGAGATCCACGACGCGCTCAAGCGCCGCTGCCTGTATCACTGGGTCGACTATCCCGACCTCGAGCGCGAGCTCGAGATCGTCCGCGTCCGCGCACCGGGCGCGCCGGAGCGGCTCGCGGCGCAGGTGGTCGCGTTCGTGCAGCGGATGAGAACGCTCGACCTCTTCAAGGCGCCGGGCATCGCGGAGACGATCGACTGGAGCAACGCGCTCGTCGCGCTGAACGCGATCAGCCTGGCACCCGACAACGTTCGCGACACGCTCGGCGTGCTGCTCAAGCACCGCGACGACATCGCCAAGATGCAGGGCGGCGACGTCAGCAAGCTGCTCGCCGAATTGCAGGCCACCGCGCGCGGCGAGGCGCCGCGCGCCGCGCCGGCCGATGCTCGCTGACAACGTCGTCCACTTCGCGCGCGTCCTGCGCGCTGCCGGCATGCCCGTGGGTCCCGACCGGGTGCTGGCGGCACTCGAGGCCATCGAGTCGGTCGGCCTCGCGCGTCGCGACGACGTCCACGCCGCTCTGTCGGCGGTGATGATCGACCGCCACGAGCAGCAGGCGCTCTTCGACGACGCCTTCGCCGCGTTCTGGCGCGACCCCAAGCTGCTCGAGCGGATGATGGCCGAGCTGCTGCCGAAGATCACCGGCCGCGGCGACCGCGCCAACAAACCGCGCTCGCACAGGCTCGCCGACGCGCTCGCGCCGACCGCGCTGCCGCGGGCCGAGCCCGCACCGCCCCGGCCCGACGAGGCGGTCGAGTTCGAGACCAGCTTCGCGTTCTCCGACCGCGAGCGCCTGCAGCGCGCCGACTTCGAGTCGATGACCGCGGCCGAGTTCGAGCTCGCCCAGAAGCTCGCCGAAGAGGTACCGCTGCCGTTCGCGCCGGTGCGGCGGCGCCGTCACGAGGCGAGCGCGCGCGGCCGGATCGACCTGCGCGCGACGATGCTCGCGATGGCGCGCCAGCCGCAGACCGTCGTGCCGCGCTTCAGCCGGCCGCGCAGCGAGCTGCCGACGATCGTCGTCCTGCTCGACGTCTCGGGCTCGATGGACCGCTATGCGCGCCTCATGCTGCACTACGTGCACGGCCTGACGCGGCGCTACCTCAAGGTCCACACGCTCACCTTCGGCACGCGCCTGACCAACATCACGCGGTCGCTGCGCCACCGCGACCCCGACCTCGCGCTCGAGCTGGCGAGCGCGCAGGTGCAGGACTGGAAGGGCGGCACGCGCATCGCCTCGTGCCTCGACGACTTCAACCGCCACTGGGCGCGCCGCCTGCTCGGCGCCAATGCCGCGCTGCTGCTCGTCACCGACGGCCTCGACCGCGACGAGCACGGCGAGCTGACGCGCGCCGCGCAGCAGCTGCGCCTGTTCGCGCGCCAGATCGTGTGGCTCAACCCGTTGCTGCGCTTCGACCGCTTCGAGCCGCGCGCCGGCGGCGTTCGCGCGCTGCTGCCTTATGTCGACCGCTTCCTGCCGGTCCACAACCTCGCGAGCCTGGCCGACCTCGCCACGGCCCTGCAATCGGCGCCGGCGCCGCGCCGGTAGCAGAATCAGCCGATGGAACTGAACGGCGAACGACTCATTCCGGCGACGGTCGACGCGACCTGGGCTGCGCTCAACGATCCCGAGACGCTGAAGGCGTGCATCGCCGGCTGCGAAACGCTCGATCGCGTCGGCGACGATGCCTTCGTCGCCGTCGTGGCGATGAAGATCGGCCCGGTCAGCGCGCGCTTCAAGGGCAACCTGAAGATGACGAACGTGAGCGCGCCGACGAGCTACACGATCAACTTCGACGGCCAGGGCGGCGTCGCCGGCTTCGGGCGCGGCTCGGCCGACGTCGCGCTCAGCGAAGCCGGCCCCGCGTCGACGAAGCTCGCCTACGCCGCCCGGGCCACGGTCGGCGGCAAGATGGCGCAGATCGGCTCGCGCCTCATCGACGCCACCGCCGCCAAGATCACCGACGATTTCTTCAAGGCGTTCGCGGCGCAGCTGCAGGCCAAGGTCCCGGCGTCTGAAACGCCGGCGGTGATCACGACGGCACGCGAACCCGAACCTGCCGGCGCATCGGGCTGGGTGCTCGCGGCCATCGTGCTGGCGGTGACGGCGTTCTTGGTGCTGCGCTGAAGGGCGGCGGCCGGCACGGCCTTTCGCCGAGCTGCGGCCATCGATGGCTGATCACCTCGCCTGGCGTGCGGAGACATCGAAGGGGGATCGAAAGATGACCTTCAGTCGCCGCGAGTTCATTCGATCGGCAGCCGCCATGGGCGCGGCCTGGGTGTGGACGGGGCCGGCCCGGGCCTCGCGCTCGAGATGGCGCGAACAACGCGATCTCTATCCCGAAGGCGTCGCGTCCGGCGATCCCGACGCCAACAGCGTCGTCTTCTGGACCCGCCGTCCGTTCGATCAGGGCGATCGCCACCTGCTGACGTTGGAGGTCGCCGAGGACGAGGCGTTCCGCCGGGTGGTGTCGCAAGCCTCTTCGCCGGTGTCGCCTGCGTCGGACTGGACCACCCGCGTCCTCGTCGGCGGGCTGAAGCCGGCACGCGTCTATTGGTACCGCTTCACCGACGTGCAAGGGAACGGCAGCCGCATCGGCCGAACCCTGACCGCGCCTGAACCGGACGACCCGCGTCCGGTGAACTTCGCCTTCGTCAGCTGCCAGGACGTCAACGAGGGCAAGCTCAATGCGTATCGGCGGATGATTTTCGAAGATGAACGTGCGCGACCGGAGGACCAGCTCGGCTTCGTGCTCCACCTCGGCGATTTCATCTACGAGGTCGTCGAGTATCCCGAAGAAGTGAAGACGCGTTACGACCGCACGATCTACGAAGTCGCGCATATCGTCGACGGCGGCAAGACCGGCCAGCTCCACTATCCGCTCACGGTCGACGGCTACCGCGCCATCTACCGCGGCTATCTCGCCGATCCGGACTTGCAGGATGCGAGGGCCCGCTGGCCGTTCGTGGCGATCTGGGACAACCACGAGTTCTCCTGGCAAGGCTGGCAAAGCATCCAGCAGGCAGGAGGGCCCGAGCGCCCGGGAGCGAGCATCAAGGTCGCCGCCAACCAGGCATGGTGGGAATATCTGCCGTCGCGTTGCAAGAAGGTCAGCGGGCCATCGTTCGACCGGTTCGACCCGCCTGCGGTGAAAGATGTTGCGATCGACAAGTGGGACGAGAACGGCCTCGGCGACGAGCCGAACAATCTCGCTGCGATCAACAGCCTGATCGGCTACCGCGCGCTGCGCTACGGCGCGCACCTCGACCTCGTCATCACCGACCAGCACAGCTATCGCAGCGCCGACCCGTTCAGCGACCCGGCGGTCGGGAAGTTCGGTCCGGAGTTCCCGGGGATGTTCCCCGAGGATGCGGCGCGGATTCTCGACGGCGGCCGCGCCTTCGGCGGCGGCCATCCACCGGCCGACATCACGTTCAACGATGCACATGCTGCCAATCCGCAGCGCAACGCGCCCCCTCAAACCATTCTCGGCGCCGAGCAGAAGGCGTGGTTCAAGGACCAGCTTCGCCGCTCGAAGGCGACGTGGAAGATCTGGGCCAATTCGCAAGGCGCACTCGACTGGCGCGCCGACCCGCAAAACCTTCCAGCCGGCCTGACCCAGGAGCCCTGGCCCAAGACCGCTTATGCCTCGCTCAGCACGGGCGATTACGGCACGGCCTACGCAGAGCGCGCCGAAATCTACGACCTTGTCCGCGATGCGAAGATCACCGGCTTCGCGATCGTCTCCGGCGACCGCCACAGTTTCTGGTCCGGGTATGCGACGTCGGAGCTGCCGCCAGGCAAGTTCGATCCCGTCGCCTTGAGCTTCGTCGGCGCCTCGCTGTCCAGCGCAGGAACCATGGAGGCCCACGAGCACAGTTTCCCCAAGGATCATCCGCTGCGGCCGCTGTTCCTCGCCGACCGCCCCGGCGCAGCCAGGCCGGACTGGACGTTCAACATGCTGTTGAAGCACGGCGTTCGCTCATGCCTCGACTATGCGAAGAGCTTCGATGTGAAGCGTGCGCGTTCCTTGTCGAACCCCGCGCTTTCCCCGCACCTCGAGTTCGTCGATCTCGGCGGCCACGGCTATGGGACAGTTCGGGTCACTGGCGACGAAATGCGGACCGAGTTCGTCTGCATCCCACGCCCCATCGTCCGGAGCGACCGGCCGGACGGCGGGCCGCTTCGCTACCGCGTGGTGCACGCGGCCAGGTTGTGGGGGCCTGGCGAACGGCCGAAGCTCGTCCAGCTCGTCGTGGAAGGCGACATCGGTCTCTCGTCGTAGAGCGATCTTGCGTTTCGAGACACGCGTGAGAAGTGCTCCGCCACTACGAAGCCGCTCCGTCACTCTTTCGGTTGCAGCGGCAATGACGGCGCGTCCGGTACTTCATCTGCAGCACTCCTTCTGCCTACGCAGTTGTCAGTGTGTTGCATCGACCAGTTGAATCCGCCACGGTTGTCCGATGTCATGCGCTGAATGCCTGAAACCAGTCATTCGATTGCGGGACCTCCGCCACTGATCGACATTCGACGTCCCATTTCGCCGGGCCAGTTTTCACCCCGCAGGCCTGCTGGGCCGGCTGCCTCGACCACTCAGTAGACCGACGATATCGAGCCCAGACAGAAGTTCGTCTGTTCGGAGCCGAACCCGCAACCTAGCCGCGTTGAGAGTACCAACCAAGGCTTCGGAAACGTCCGCACGCGGACCCTGGTTGATCTGGATCAATCGCGCAGGCTCGCTTCGACCGAGCATCCACCTCACGACGGTTCGTCGCTCCCATCAACAACGACTCGAGGTTCAAGATGTCGAAAACCAAGACCTGCGCCGTGCTGTTCGGCGCCCTCCTGACGCTCGGCAGTAGTACGGCCTGGGCGGCGGACGCAGATACTCAAGCTCAACTCGACGCGATCAAGGCGGCGATCCCGAAGTTCGCGGTTCCGATGCGCGAGGTCGGCGACCGGTTTCAGGACATGTACTCCGCCGCCAAGGGCGGCAACTGGGCGTTGGCGGCGTACATGTCCAAGTACATGAACGGCGCCATGAATCCTGCCCGCTTGACCAAACCGGCCGAATACAAGGAATGGCAGAGCTTCTACGAGAAGGACTTCGCCGCCGTCAACAAGGCGATCCAGGCCAAGGACTGGAAGGCCTTCGACGTTCAGTACACCGACGCAATGAAGGTGTGCAACCAGTGCCACCAGTCGATGGAATACGGCTTCATCCGCGTCGTCAAGCAGGCGGGGCCGTCCGACATCGGCATCGACTACACGAGGAAGTCCGAGCCGGGCGACGTGCCGAAGTAGCTCGGCCGACAAGGAGCATGACTCCGGCTGCGGCCAGCTGGCCGCCGGTGTGGTCGGACGAGTCAGATGAACCGGAGCATGGAATACCTCTCGGCAGCGATCTGCCGCGTCCGCACGTGCTGTTAGCGCCGCTCGGCCGCGCTCGCAGCGATGGCCGTGTTTTCGAAATCGGCCGCATCGCCGGCGCTCGCCGGGGCCGCCGTTCATCACGGACGACCCGGAGCCGGTCGAACTGCATCACCACGAGTTCTACATCGCGAGCCAGCAGACATTGAGCGCGGACGGCCGCGCCGGCGGGGGCGGCGGCTACTGGATCAACCGGGCGAGCGGCGCGAAGAACAATTGGTTCTTCGGCTGGCTGCAGCAACGCAAGCTCTCGGACAAGTGGATGCTCGCAAGCGAAGTCTTCTACCGCGGCGAACAGTTTGCCAGCCAGGGGTCAAACCTGGGCCCCAATGTCAGCGGCAGCTTCGACATCGACGAGCACACGCACCTGCTGTTTTCCGTCGGCAAGGGCCTTCGCAATGCGAATGCGACGAACAAGATGTCGTCGTATGTGGCCTTCCAGCTGACCTATTGACTCCGGTCGATGCCAGCCAACGGATGGCAGTGCTACGTTCAGTCACGCCTGCCCTATGCGGTTCACCGAAAAGCCGCCATCCGTGACCGGCTCGTTGTGGCCGGGAGTGTGAGTACGCCGCAGCACCCGCAAGCTGCCGTTCGCTACAGCCGGGGGTCGACCGACTGCTCTCGCGAAGCTTCGGCGGTTCGAGTCGACCCGTTCCTGTCCTTCGCCAGTTTGCGGCAGACGTCAGCAACGCCGCGGGGCCGGTCGGTCGACCTCGACCTTCTCAAGTACGGTATCGGCCACGTACCGGTCATCGCGACATATAGGCGCCGCTGACGCCGAGGGCTGGTCTGCGTGAACCGGGGTCCTACGGGACGCGGCGGGCACCGCGTCGCGGGGTCGTTGATGTCTGCTGTTCAGGCCAGCGAACTTACACCCCCGACCTCAAGCGGTACCCGGCTCACCTCGTCTGCTTGCCTGGAGCCGTGACCAGAAACGGGATCTTGGTCTCCGTGCCGCGCACCGCTCAGAAGCGCTCCACCCAAGGCCGGACCTCGATCTCCCAGGACCAGACGCTGCGTGGTTGCGCAAGCAGGTGCACATACGTGGCGGCAATGGCGTCGGGGTCGAGGTGGACGTCTTCGCCGTCGTTCGGGGCGCCGACGGGACGGATTGCGCCGTCGACGACGACGTGAGCGACATGGATGCCTTGTGGCGCCAGCTCGCGCGCCATGCTCTGCGCGAGGCCGCGCAGCGCAAACTTGCCCATAGCGAACGCGGCGGATTGCGCGAATCCCTTGACCCCGGCCGAAGCGCCCGTGAAGAGCACCGCACCGTGCCGCTCGGGCAGCATGCCGCGCACGGCCTGCTGGGCGACGCGAAAGGCGGCCATCGCGGTGACGTCGATGGCGCGCGCGACCGCTTCGGGATCGACCTCGACGAACGGGCCGCGAACGCGCTGGCTGGCGTTGTAGACGACGACGTCCGGCGCGCCGCCAAGCGCCTTCGCGGCCGCTTCGAACAGCGCGCCGACGCCGGCCGCGTTGCTGGCATCGGCCACCAGCGGCACTGCCCCGGTCTCAGCGGCGATCGCCTCGAGCTGCCCGCGCCGGCGCGCCGCGACCGCGACGCGCATTCCGCACTCGCGCGCGAAGGCGCGCGCGAGGCTGGCGCCGAGGCCCGGGCCGGCGCCGACGATCAACGCCCGCCGGTACGGCGTCGCGGTCACGCCGCGTCCTGCGCGGCAAGGCGAGCGTTCTGCGGGAACATCGCCTTCCTCGCGTCGTCGTCCATCTCGGTCTTGTAGGCGTGCTTTGCCTTCAGTGCCTCGACGCGCTGCGCTGCCGGCCGCGCGTTGACTTCATCGAGCAGGCGCTTCACGTTCGCGAGCTGCTGCCACGCATCGGCGCCGAGCACGAACGGCACCGCGCGCGCCCAGCCCCACACAGCCATGTCGACCAGCGTGTAGCCGTCGCCGAGCATCCAGTGGCGATCAGCGAGGCGCGCGTCGACGATCTTCCAATGCCGCCACGCCTCGAAATCGTAGCGATTCACCGCGTAGAACTTCGGCTCGGGCGCGAAGTGCTTGAAGTGCACCGCCTGTCCCGAGTACGGGCCGATGCCGGTGGCGACGAACATCAGCCACGAGAGCATCTCCGCGCGGGCCGCTGGCGTGTCCTGGGGCAGGAACTTGCCGGTCTTCTCGGCGAGGTAGAGAAGAATCGCGTTGCTGTCGAAGACGACTGCGTCGCCGTCGACCAGCGCCGGCGTCTTCGCGTTCGGATTGATAGCTGTAAAGGCCGGCAGGTGCTGCTCGCCCTTGCGAGTGTCGACCGGCACGAGCTCGTACTCGAGACCGGCCTCCTCGAGGAAAAGCGCCACCTTGGCGGGGTTCGGCGAGGGGTGGTAGTAGAGCTTGATCATGACGGCAGCCGGTGAGGGAGGAAGGCGATTCTGGAGCGGCACGGGCTTTTGCGCTTCAAACCTCAAGCGGGTCGACTCCCGAATCACGACCTTTAGGAGCGTCACTCGACTCGGTTCACTTCTGTGAACGACCGCAATGGAGCACGCATCACGCCGGCCCTTCGCGGCCACTTCCTGTCGTTGGCCACCGGCAGCTTCCTGGCATCGCGTCGAGCCGATGCCGCGCCTGAGAGGACCGGGCAACCACCAGAAGGTGCGCAGGCGAAGGTAGGCGCTCACAGGTAGGCGCCCGAGAGGGTGATTGCGACGCAATGTGGGGATTGAGACCGTCCGAGGTCACAACCTCGGGAGCATCGAGTGCAAGCCATCGGCCGGCTCATGCAAGGCTCGCCACCACGGCCGGAGTGGCAGTGATAATCCAGCGTGGGCGATTCCGACCCCAACCACACGGCACCGCAACGACGCCAGGTAACGGTGCTGTTCCTAGACGTGGCGGGCTCGACGACGCTGACGCGGCAGCTCGACCCCGAAGACCTGCTCGACGTGATGGACGGGGCGTTGAAGCGCTTTGCCGCCGTCGTCGATGAACACGGCGGGCGCGTGCTCCAGTACGCCGGCGACAGCGTGCTCGCCGCCTTCGGTGCCGACCGGGCTCGCGAAGATGATGCCGAGCGTGCGGTGCGCGCCGGCCTGGCATTGCTGGCGGTGGCGCGCGAGCATGCCGCGAAGGTAGAGCGGGAGCACGGGGTGGTCGGCTTCGACGTCCGCGTCGGCGCCCACACCGGGCTCGTGCTGCTCGGCGGCGGTGTCGACGAGGAAGGCACGATCCGCGGTTACACCGTGAACATTGCGGCGCGCATGGAGCAGAGCGCGCCGGTCGGCGCGTTGCGCATCAGCCACGACACCTGGCGGCAGGTGCGCGGTGTCTTCGAGGTGCAGGCGCAGCCACCGCTGCAGGTCAAGGGTCAGGACGAGCCGCTTGCTACCTACCTCGTCCTGGCGGCACGGTCACGCGCATTCCGGGTGGCCGGCCGCGGCATCGGCGACATCGAGACTGCACTCGTCGGCCGCGAGGCCGAGCTGGCGCGGTTGCTGGCCGCCTTCGAGCGCGCCGCCACTGGAGGCGGCCTGCAGTCGGCGACGCTCATCGCCGACGCCGGCCTGGGGAAGAGCCGGCTGCTGCACGAATTGCAGCGTCGTCTCGATCTGCATGCGCAGCGCTGCTGGCTGGTGCTGGGCCGGTCCCACCCGGGCGGCACGGAGCAGCCCTTCGGCCTGCTGCGGGACATGCTCGCGTGGCGCTTGCAGATCGCCGACAGCGACAGCGCCGACGCTGCCCGCCAGCGATTCGTGCAAGGGCTGCAGCCCTTTTTCGCCGCCGACGGCGAGGAAGCCGCGCTGCGTCAGGCGGAATTGCTGGGCCAGCTGATCGGCCTTGATTTCTCGGCCAGCCCGCGGCTGTCGGGCTTCGTGCGCGACGCGCGCCTGTTGCGAGACGGCGCGCTCGCCGCGTTCGCAACCTGGCTGCAGCGCCTGGCGGCAAGCGACGGTTCGCCGGTGGTGGTGCTGCTCGACGATCTGCAATGGGCCGACGACGCATCGCTCGATGCCCTCTTGCAGCTGCGCGAGCGCTTCGAGCTGCCGCTACTGCTCGTGCTGGCGGCCCGGCCCGCCCTACTCGAACGGCGCGCCGACTGGGGTCGGGGTTGGCAGCGCCATGAAACGCTCGCCCTCGCCCCGCTGATCGTGTCCGAACGACAAACGTTGATGCGCACGCTGCTGCGCAAGGTCGCCGACCTGCCGGAAGCCTTGTTGTCGCAACTCGACGCGCAGGCCGAAGGCAACCCGTACTACGCCGAAGAACTGGTGCTGATGCTGATCGACGACGGCGTCATCGACACGGCTGCCGAACCCTGGCGCGTCCGGACCGAGCGGCTGGTCGGCGCGCGTATTCCCGGCACCCTGGTCGGCGTGCTGCAGGCGCGGCTGGACGCGCTGGCCGCCGTCGAAAGGCGGGCCCTGCAGGCGGCGAGCATCGTCGGCCCGGTGTTCTGGGACGAGGCGCTGAGTGCGCTCGACGCCGACGCCACCGAGGCCCTGCCGGCGCTGCGCGACAAGGCGATGGTGCAAGCGCGGCCGGAGAGCGTTTTCGAGGGCACGCGCGAAGAGAACTTCCACCACCACCTGCTGCACCAGGTCACCTACGACACGCTGCTCAAGGCCGAACGTCGAAGCGGCCACGCGCGCGCTGCATCGTGGCTGGCCGAACGCGTCGGCGACCGCGCGGCCGAGTATCTGGCGCTCGCCGCTGACCACTACCAGCGTGCCGGCGACGCGGCGCGTGCCGCCGACTGGCTCGAGCGCGCCGCACGAGCGGCCAAGGATCGCTTTGCCAACTCGATGACGCTGGCCCTGCTCGAGCGCCTCCTGGCGATGCCCGAGCTCGAAGGTCGGCGGCGTGCCGATCTCCATGAGCTCCAGACATCGACGGCCGACCTCATCGGCGATCGCGTGCTGCAGTCGCGCGCGCTGGAGTCGTGGTCGAGGCTGGCCGAGTCGCTGGACGACGACGCGATGCGGGCGCAAGTGCTGGCCAGCCGGGCGCTGCACGCCGACCGCGTGGGGGACCTGGCGCGCGCGGAGGTACTGGCCGGGCAGGCGATCGAGGTGGCCGAGCGCTGCGCAAACGCCCGTGCGGCAGCCCTGGCCTGCGGCGAGCTCGGGTGGTTGCTGCTGCAGCGCCGCCTCGTCGATAAATCCGAAGCACGCTTTCGTCGCGGGCTGCACTGGGCGCGGCGGGCTGCCGTCGAGATGAAGCACCCGCGCGACGACTATTTCGTGCCGATGCTGCTGACGATGCTTTCGACCGTCTTGCTGGAGAAGAACGAGCCGGATGCGGCGCTCGCCAGCCTTCGCGAGGCACTCGCGCTGGCCCAAGCGGGCCACCACCTGCGGGACGTCTGCGGCTGCCACGACTGGCTCGCCGTCGTGGCGCTGCGTCTTTTCGATCTGCCGCTGGCACGCGAGCACACGGAAGCGATGGCCGACATCGCGGGTCGCATCGGCCTGGCGGCGCTGGTGGCGGCAGCACCCACGAAGCGCGGCGAGATCGCGCTGCTCGAGGGCCGGTTCGACGACGCCGCAGCACTGGCCCAGGAAGGCGCCGCAGCGATGGCGAAACTCGGCGACGGCCAGCATGAGGGTTTCGCGCTCGGCGTCGCCGGGGCCGCGTTGACGGCAGCCGGCAGGCATGCCGAAGCGCGCGCGCTGCACCAGCGCGCGCACGATGCCCATGCGAAGCCCGATCTCGAGCACGACATGCGGGCCAGTCGGCTGCTGATCGCCGACACCTGGCGCGCCGAAGGCGATCTCTCGCAGGCGATGGCCCTGCTGGAGGCCGAAATGCCGGCGCTCGAGGGCTCGAGCGGGCTGCTCGCATCCGACTTCAGCCTGGCGGCGCGCATGGCGGCCTGGCGCGTGCTCCATGCCGCCGGGGATGCGCGCGCGGCGAGTCAATTGACGATGGCCAGGAACGGGCTGGACGACATGGTGCGGCACATCGGCGAACCGCAAGCGCGCGAGCGGGTCCTGACGCTGCCGCCGCTGCATCGCGAGATCGCGGCGGCATGCGCCGCGCAAGTCAGTGCCCGGTAGACGTTCGGTGCGCCGCAGGTGGCCGGGCGTCTCGTTGAACACACTTGCGGTCTCGATCGGCGAACGCAGCGATCGATGCCACGGGTGCACTCGCAGGGCTGTGCCTGGGTCAAGCGTGTTCGAGGGCAGAGCGACTCCCTGGCGTTCTCCTGAACAGGTCTGCGAACGACACGTGAGCTGACATCGCAAAGGCGGCTGTCGGCCGAGATGGTATGGACACCGCCCACCTTTCGGCAACGAACGGCACGCGGCGCAGCACAAGCGGTTGCGTCGGCCTGTAGTTACGGAGGCGTGCCAGAGTGGTGTTCCGCACCAACCCGCCATGGAACGGAGGCCTCTCATGGACATGACGACATACGGACTCGACGTTGCGAAGCGCGTGTTTCAGTTGTACTGGGTCGACACAGCAAGTGGCGAGATCTCGAATCGACGATTCGGGCGCGACGACCTGATTCGGTTCCTTGCCCAACGGCCGGTTGGCCGCGTGGCGCTCGAGGCGTGTGGCAGTGGGCACTGGTGGGCGCGCAAGATCAAGGCGCTTGGCCACGAAGTGGTGCTGCTGCACGCGAAGTTCATCCGCCCCTTCGTGCAAACCAACAAGACCGACGCCGCGGACGCACGCGCCATCTGGACGGCCGTGCAACAGCCCGGCATGCGAACGGTCGCTGCGAAGACCGAAGATCAGCAAGCCATGCTGAGCGCGCACCGGATGCGCTCCCTGCTGATCAAGTTCCGCACGATGCAGGTGAACCAGCTGCGCGGGCTGCTCTACGAGTTCGGCGCCACGTTCCGTGCGGGCCGAGCGGCCGGCCTGGCCGAGATCCGGACCCGCATGGTCGAGCTCGAGAACACGTTGCCAGGAACGATGTTGTGCTGCCTACAGGATCAGCTCAGGCGCGTCGATGGGTTGCAACGGGACATCGACCAGCTTGAGGGGCGGATTGGCGCGTGGCAGAAGCAGGATGCTGCCTGCCAGGCGATAGCCGAAGTACCTGGCATCGGCAAGCTCACGGCCACGGCGCTGGTCGCGACGATGGGCGACGTGAAGATCTTCAAGTCCGGCCGTGAGTTCGCCGCGTTCCTCGGCTTGGTGCCCCGCCAGACCGGCACGGGCGGCAAGGTCCGCCTGGGTGGCATCTCAAAGCGAGGCGACCCATATCTGCGCACCCTACTGATTCACGGCGCGCGTTCGGTCCTGTTCAACGCCAAGGAACCAACGGCTTGGCAGACGGCGATGAAGGCTCGACGACCGGCGAACGTCGCGGCTGTTGCTCTGGCCAGCAAGATGGCCCGCACGGCGTGGGCGATTCTGGCTCGAGGTCAGGCGTACCAGCGCAACTTCATCAGCGTCAGGCCGACGTAGCTAGACGATGCGGAACGCAGCACGCAGCAGTGGTTGCTGAGGTTGATTCAAAGTGATGGCGAGACAGGTCGGACCGCGAGAACGTAAACCTGAACACAGCCGTGCGCCTACAAGCGCGTGACCGAGATGAGGACGTTCTCGGCGAATTCCATCAGGGCCCGCAGGCTCAGGCTTGCAAGACAAGGCCGGATATAAGACTGCAGCCGATACCCGTCGAGGCATCACATGAGAATCAGCTTGGCAGCAGGGCGGTGTCCATATAAGGCTGTGTGAAAACGCGAGACCTCTAGAAAATCTGGGGTCCTCTGACCCTCGCCAAAGGGACGATCGTCAACCACAGAGCGACCTGAGAGGTCGATGTTTGGTGCGACCACCGAAACCCGACGTTTTCACACGGCCTCGGCCAATTCCGGACGCTGGCCACGGGCAGCTTTCCGGCATTTCGCCTGGACAGGAAGACACCCGACGAGTTCTCCTTCGCGGCACTGACCAGCAATCGCGCTGGCAGCCTTGCAGAACTCCTTCGCGGCCAGCGCCAGATTGGCCCTAAATGCCGTGGAGTGCGCGTAGCCGCTTCATTCGATCACCCTCTCGGCTCGCAGCAACAGCGATTGCGGCAGCGTCAAGCCGAGCGCGCGCGCCGTCTTCAGATTCAGCGCCAGCTCGTAGCGTGTGGGCAGCTCCACCGGGATGTCGGCCGGCCGGGCTCCGCGCAGGATGCGGTCCGCCATCTCGATAGTGTGCA
>JBDTPG010000020.1:0-33155 GCA_039932815.1 Caldimonas sp. | reverse complement strand
GGTCTCCTGGGGGTGGTGGGGCTTTGCGTTGCGATATGCTGCACTGCAACATGACTGAAGTATAGAGCGGCAGAGGCGTATTGCAAGTGGTTTTTGGTGCGTCGCACCATGTTAGTGGGCGACCCCTAGGAACGGGCTCCGCGAGCCGCCCGGGCGCTGCGGCCGGGGGGTCCGCACAATCGCGGCGATGCAGGCTTTCCACTCCGACCGCCACCTCCTGCCGCTGCCGCCCGGGCACCGCTTCCCCCGCTCCAAGTACCGCCTCCTGCGCGAGCGCGTCGCGACGCTCGCCGACCTCGACGCGAACGAGGCCGCGCCGGCAAGCGACGCCGATCTGCGCCTTGTCCACGATGCGGCTTATGTCGCCGCGGTGACATCGGGAACGCTCGGCGCCGCGGAGCAGCGGGCGATCGGCTTTCCGTGGAGCGCGGAGATGGTCGAGCGGTCGCGTCGTTCGGTCGGCGCGACGGTCGCGGCGGCGCGCGCCGCGCTCGCCGAAGGCGTCGCCGCCAACCTCGCCGGCGGCACGCATCACGCCTCGGCCTCACGCGGCAGCGGCTACTGCGTCTTCAACGACGTCGCCGTCGCGTCGCGCATCCTGCAGGCCGAAGCGTCGATCAGGATCGCCGTCGTCGACCTCGATGTCCATCAGGGCGACGGCACGGCGGCGATCTTCGCCGGCGACGCGAGCGTGTTCACGATCTCGCTCCACGGTGCCAGGAACTTTCCGTTCCGCAAGGCCGCGAGCGATCTCGACCTCGCGCTCCCCGATGGCTGCGGCGACGCCGACTACCTCGCCGCGCTCGCGCACGCCCTCGCGGTGCTCGCCGACGAGCACGTCGCGCAGCCGTTCGGGCTGGCCTTCTACCTCGCCGGCGCCGACCCGCACGAGGGCGACCGCCTCGGCCGGCTCAAGGTCAGTGCCGCCGGCCTGCTCGAGCGCGACCGCCGGGTCCTCGCGACGCTCGGCGAGCAGGGCATCCCGGTCGCATTGGCGATGGCCGGAGGCTACGGCCACGACATCGACGTCACGGTCGCGATCCAGGCAGCGACGATCGCGGTCGCGGTCGATGCCTGGCGCGCGTGGCGGGAATGCCCGCCGGAGCGGCTGCCGGCGATTGCGCCTGCCCCTGCGCGACCGACGCATGGCATCGACAATCGCGCCCCATGACTGCTTCTCAACGACCCGATCGCCTGCCCGTCCTGGCGGCCTCCCTGCAATGACCGATGCCGCCGCCACCCGCGCGGTCGTGGCAGCGATCACCTCGCGCCATTCGACCCGCGCCTTCCTGCCGACGCCGGTGCCGCGCGCGACGATCGAGGCGATCCTCGCCGTCGCGTCGCGAGCGCCGTCGGGGACGAACACGCAGCCGTGGCACGTCGCCGTGCTCACCGGCGAATCGCGCGCGTCCTTGTCGAAGCGCCTCGTCGCCGCCTACGACGATCCGGTCGAGCGAGCCCGTCACACCGAGGAGTACGCCTACTACCCGACCGACTGGCGCTCCCCTTTCATCGAGCGCCGCCGCAAGGTCGGCTGGGACCTGTACGGCCTGCTCGGCATCGCCAAGACCGACAAGGAGCGCATGCACGCGCAGCACCGCCGCAACTACCAGTTCTTCGGCGCGCCGGTCGGTCTCATGTTCACCATCGACCGCGTCATGCGCCAGGGCAGCTGGCTCGACTTCGGCATGTTCCTGCAGAGCGTGATGGTCGCGGCGCGCGGCCACGGCCTCGACACCTGCCCGCAGGCGGCGTTCACGCAGTTCCATCGCATCATCATGGAAGCGATCGGCGCGCCCGAGACCGAGCAGCTGGTCTGCGGCATGTCGCTCGGCTTCGCCGACCCCGGCGCGATCGAGAACACGCTCGTCACCGAGCGCGAGCCGGTCGCGAGCTTCGCCCGCTTTCTCGACTGAACCCCGCCATGACCGCAGCCGTCCTCGTCTGTCGCCGCATCTTTCCCGACGTCGTCGCCCGGCTGCGCGATCACTTCGAGGTCGAGGCCAACGATGCCGACGACGTCTGGAGCCGCGACGAGCTGATCCGGCGCCTGCAGGGCAAGGATGGCGTCTTCGTCACCGGAACGCAGGCGATCGACGCGGCCCTCCTCGACGCCTGCCCGCGCCTGCGCGCGGTCTGCAGCCTCGCCGTCGGCTACAACAACATCGACGTGCCGGCCTGCACGGCACGCGGCGTCGTGGTGACGAACGCGCCCGGCGTCCTGACCGAAACGACGGCCGACTTCGGCTTCGCGCTGGTGATGGCGGCGGCGCGCCGCATCAGCGAGAGCGAGGCGTTCCTGCGCCGCGGCGAATGGACGAAGTGGAGCGTCGACCTGTTCGCGGGCAGCGACGTCCACGGCGCGACGCTCGGCATCCTCGGCATGGGCCGGATCGGCCAGGCGATCGCCCGGCGCGGCGCGCACGGCTTCGCGATGAAGGTGATCTATCACAACCGCACGCCGTTGCCCGACGACGTCGCGAAATCGCTCGGCGCGCGCTACGTCTCGCGCGAGGCTCTCCTGCGCGAGGCCGATCACCTCGTCGTCGTCGTCCCCTACAGCGCCGAATCGCATCACCTGGTCGGCGCGGCCGAGCTGGCGCTGATGAAACCGACGGCGACCCTCGTCAACATCGCGCGCGGCGGCGTCGTCGACGACGTCGCGCTGGCCGCGGCCTTGCGCGAAGGGCGCATCGCGGCGGCCGGGCTCGACGTCTTCGAAGGCGAACCCGCCGTTCACCCCGATCTGCTCGCCTGCGCCAACGTCGTCCTGACGCCGCACATCGCGAGCGCCAGCCTGCCGACGCGGCGCGCGATGGCTTCGCTCGCGGCCGAGAACCTGATCGGCCTGCTCGACCCCGCGGCGGGTCGGCCGGCGCCGACCGTCCTCAACCCCGAAGCGCTGGCGCGGCGACTGTAGGAGCGAACCCACAGGCCGCGCCGGCAGGCACCGATACGGCGGAAGTGCCGGGCCGCCGAGAATGCGACGCATGAGAACTCCGCTCGCAGCCTGGCGCGCCGGTATCCGCTGGCCGCTCACGCTGCTCGCGCTGCTGGCGGCGATCGTCGTCGCGATCCTGATCTGCGAAGCGATCGGCTGGCCGTTCCTGGTCGGGCCGATCCAGCACCGGCTCGAAGCGATGCTCGATCGTCGTGTCGTTCTCGGCGGCGACGGCGCGCGCGCCTCCGGCGTTCGCATCGGCCTGCTCGGCAGCGTGCGCGTCCGCGCCGCATCGATCGAGATCGGCGCGCCGTCGTGGAGCCCGACGCCGCACACCGTGCTGGCGCGCGACGCGAACCTGAAGCTCGGCTACGGCGATCTCTGGCGCGCCTGGCACGGCCAGCCGTTGCACATCGCCAGCCTCGAGGCGGCCTCGCTCGACGCGCATCTCGAGCGGCGCGCCGACGGCCGCGCGACCTGGCAGTTCGGCAAGAAGAAGGAAGACGAGGCGGAGAAGAAGGAAGCGTCGCTGCCGACCTTCGGTCGCCTCGCGGTGGGCGACGGCCATGTGCTCTACGCCGACGAGGTCCTGCCTGCCGGCATCGAGGCGCGCTTCGCCCTGAGCGATGGCAGCAGCGGCGGCAAGGCTGCGGCAGCGTCGGCGCCCGCGCAGGAGGCAGCTTCCGCGTCCGCGGCGGCGGCGCCGGCCGCGAGCGCCGCGGCGAGCAGCGGCATCTTCATCCGCGCCGGCGGCGCCGCCGGTTCGCCCAAGCTGGCCGAGCGCGTCCAGCTGGCGCCGGGCGAAAGCGGCCTGCGCTTGAAGGCCGTCGGCCAGTACAAGCAGCTGCCGGTCCGCATCGACCTCGGCACCGCCGGCGTGCTCGGCTTCTTCGGCGACGGCGCCGATGCCAAGGCGCAGCCGCTGACGCTGCGCGCGCTGATCGGCCGCGCCCAGGTCAACTTCGACGGCACGACGCTCGATCCGCTCCACTTCACCGGCCTGAAGGGTCGCTTCAAGCTCGCCGGGCCGTCGCTCGCCGCCGTCGGCGATGCGCTCGGCCTCACGCTGCCGACGACGCCGCCCTTCGACACGCACGGGACCCTGGTCAAGGACGGCGCCCTCTGGAAAGCCGTGTTCGAGTCGGCGAGCATCGGCTCGAGCCGCCTCGACGGCGCGTTCACGTACGACAAGCGGCCGAAGGTGCCGCTGCTCAGCGGCCGGCTCGGCGGCTCGCGCCTGCTCCTCGCCGACCTCGGCCCGACGATCGGTGCGCCGGCGCCGGGAAGCGGCGAGGCCAAGAGCGCCGCCGCGTCGGGCGGCCGCGTCATTCCCGACAAGAAGTTCGACCTGCCGTCGCTGCGCGCGATGGACGCCAACATCGTCGTCCACATCGGCACCTTCGATTCCGGCACCGACCTCCTCGAGCCCCTCCACCCGGCGCGCGCCCACCTGCTGCTCGCCGACGGCGTGCTGACGATCGCCGACTTCGAGGGCGTGACGGCGCAGGGCAAGCTCGCCGGCTACCTGCAGCTCGACGGCCGCGGCAAGGAAGCGCTCTGGACCGCCGACATGCGCCTGCTCGGCGTCAACCTAGCGCAATGGCTGCGCATCAAGAGAAAGGGCGACGCGCCGCCGTACCTGACCGGCAAGCTCGACGCGCTCGTCAAGGTGAAGGGGGCGGGCCGCTCGGCCGCCGAGATCCTCGCCAGCCTCGACGGCGACCTGCGCATGCACATGCGCGAAGCGACGATCTCGCACCTCGTGGTCGAAGCCGCCGGCATCGACGTCGCCCAGGCGCTCGGCATGATCGTCAAGGGCGACGATGCGCTGCCGATCCAGTGCAACGTCGCCGACCTCGACATCGTCAAGGGCGTCGCCCGGCCGAAGGTGTTCGTCGTCAACACGCGCGATTCGACGATCTGGATCGACGGCACCGTGTCGTTCCGCGACGAGAGCCTGGATCTGCGCTTCGTCGTCTCGCCGAAGGACTTCAGCCCGCTGACGCTGCGCACGCCGGTGCGCGTCAAGGGCACCCTGGGCAAGCCGGCGGTCTCGCTCGAGCTCGGCAAGCTCGCCGGCAAGGCCGGCGCGGCAGGATTGCTGGCCTTGCTCAACCCCCTCGCCGCGATCATCCCGTTCATCGATACGGGCTCGAAGAAGGACGCCGCCCAGTCCGACAGCGAATGCGCCGCACTGGCGCGCTCGAGCGGCGTCATTCCGGCGCCGGTGCGCAATCCCGCCTCGACACACGTGCCTCCACCGGCGCCGCCGGGATCGGCCGCTTCGGGTGCCGCGGTCGCGAAGCGCTGATCGCGCGACAGGGGTGAGGGCAGGGCGCCGCTGGCGCGCTGCCAGGAAAATCAGGCGCCGGGCTTGCGCTTCTCGTGGAGAAGCGGGTCCTCGCCCTTCGCGTGCGACTTGCCGGCTTCTTCGGCACGCTCCATGTCTTCGGCTTCGCGCTCGTTCTCCGGGGCGGCGTCGCGTGCCGCCGGCTCGACCTTGCCGGACTCGGCGAACTCCCGGCTCGCCTTGTCGTAGCGGCGGCCGGCGTCGTAGTCGCCTTCGCCCTGGATCGGGTCCTTGTTCGGTGTCGTGGCCATGCGAATGTCTCCTTCGCGGTTGAATGGGATGCGGCTCGGGTGTCAGGCCGCGACTGCGGCGGCCTTCGGATCGACGACCTCGTCGGTGATGACGTCGAAGCGGACCAGGGAGCTCGGCCCGAAGCACATCGTGATCGGCACGTCGCCGGCGTCGCGGCCGCGCGCCATGACGATGCGGCCGATGCGGCGCGCGTTGTGGCGCGCGTCGGCGGTGTACCAGCGATCGCCCAGGAACACCTCGAACCAGGCGCTGAAATCCATGGGCGGGACCACCGGCACGCCGATATCGCCGAGGTAGCCCGTCGTGTACCGCGCCGGGATGTTCATGCAGCGGCACAGCGTGATGGCCAGGTGCGTGAAGTCGCGGCAGACGCCTTCCTTTTCGCGGAAGGCGTCGAGAGCGGTGCGCGTCGGCCGCGCCGTCTTGTAGTTGAACTTGATGTGCTGGTTGACGAAGGTGCAGATCGCCTTCACGCGCGGGTAGCCCGGCGCGGTGTTGCCGAACTGATTCCACGCGAACGCGAGCAGCTCGCTGTCGACCTCGCAGTAGCGGCTCGGCAGAAGGAACTGCAATGTGGAGAACGGCAGCTCGGTCGGATCGTGCTGGCGCGCCTCGACGTCGACCTCGTCGAGTTCGCCGGAATCGCGGATGAGGGCCTCGTTCGTGATCCGCACCGTCGGCATGCCGACCGGCACGTTGATCCGGCCGCAGTGGTTGCCGAAGGAGTCGATGTACTCCTCGGGGACGAGGCCGCCGCTCACCTGAACGGACTCGGGCGCGACCAGGTCGTCGCGCCGCGAAGGATGCACGCGGAGGAGGTAGATGAGGGCCATCGGCGTGGCGACGGCCAGTTCGATGTCGTACCCGATCCGGATCAGCATGGCAGGCGCTCCCAAAGGTTTTCGGGCATGGTCGCACGATGCGTGCCCGGTTCGCGTCCGACCCGGCAGGGCACGGCTGTAGGAAAGAGGCGGGTCCGGCGGTGTAGGCAGCGTCCGACGCCTCGGGGCGCGATCGACCGGCTGCTCGATGGCTGCAGCGGCGCTAAGGTTGCGTTCATGAAAATGGCCGACGCCCCCAGCCTGACCGAACGCGTCGATCGCTTCCTTCGCTGGTTCTTCACCGCCTCGCCCGACGCCGACGCCGTACCGCTGCCGCCGCTGCGGACGCAGCCGCGCAGCCGGACCGTCGCGAACCGCGTGCCGACGCGTCTTCGACCACAACACTCGGGCCCGGTTCGCGTGGCCGCCAAGGGCAAGCAATGAGCGAGCAACGGGTCGTGTTCCTGCGCAAGGGCCTGGTCGGAACCTGCGCCTTCGTCGCGCTCGTGCTGCTCGCCAGCTTCTATTCGATCGTGAGCGGCGCCGTCGATCGCGCCGCCAGGCAGCGCCTCTCCGCAGCCGAAGGCGCGCCGACCGGCGCGATCGCTCCCCCGGCGCGCGCGCAATCGCGCGGCAACGCGTTGCTCGCCCGCGTCGGCAACTGAGCCGGCCCGGCCGAGCGCGCCGCGTATCGTGGCGCCGCCACCCTGATAATCGCCGCGGGCCACGGCCCCGGCAGCGCGGCGGCGCGCAGCCGCTCCCTGGTGCAAGCTGAATGGCTCGGGTCGAAGACTACCTCGTCGTCTGCGCGCAATGCGGCCTCGCGCATCGCTGGCAACCGTTGCCTCACGCCTCGCTGGCGCGCTGCACCCGTTGCGAAGCCGTCCTCGGGCGCACGCACCGCCTGTCGATCCAGGGAATCCTCGCCCTGACCCTGGCCGCCGCGGCCACTTACCTGGTCGCGATCAACACGCCGCTGATGTCGCTCAGCCTGCGCGGCGGCGCCGAAACCGCGACGCTGCCGGAGGCGATCGCCATGGCCTGGCGGGAGGGGCAGCAGCTGGTCGCGATCCTCGCCGCGATCACCGCGCTGCTGGCGCCGGCCGCGTTCATCGCCCTGCGCCTGTACGTGCTGATCCCCCTCGTGCAAGGCAACAAGCCGCCGGGGTTTTCCTGGTGCGTGCGCGCCTTGCACCAGGCGGGGCGCTGGAACATGGTCGAGGTGTTCCTGGTCGGCGTCCTGCTGTCGCTGGTCCGCCTCTCCGGGTTGGCCGACACCTCGCCCGGCATGGGGCTGTTCGCGATCGGCGCGCTGACCGTGCTCTTCGCGTCGATCGAGGCGGCCGGCCTGAAACACCTCTGGTGGCAGCTCCGATGAGCACGGGCGACCATGGCGCCAGCGCCGGCTTCCTCGGCTGCGAGAGCTGCGGCCAGGTGTCGGCCGACGTCGCCGGCGACGATGCGGCGCTGGTTCGCAAGTGCCCGCGCTGCGGCCACGTCCTGCACGACACCAAGCCGTTCTCGCTGCAGCGAACCTGGGCCTGCATCGTCGCCGCCGCCGTGCTCTACATCCCCGCCAACACCTTGCCGGTGATGGTGACGACCTCGGCACTGCAGCGCGACGAGCACACCCTTCTCGGCGGCATCCACGAGCTGTGGCTCGACGGCTCCTGGGGCCTGGCGATCATCGTCTTCATCGCCAGCATCGCGGTCCCGGTGCTGAAGATCGCCGTGCTCGGCCTGCTCGTCTGGACCGTGCGCTGGAAACCGCAATGGCGCCGGCTCGAGCGCGCGCGCCTGTACCGGTTGATCGAGGCCGTCGGTCATTGGTCGATGCTCGACGTCTACGTCGTTGTCCTGCTCGCTGCGACAGTCCGCTTCGGACCCCTGGCCAGCGTCAGCGCGGGCGATGGGCTGCTGTCGTTCGCGGCCGTCGTCGTCCTCACCTTGCTCGCCACCTGGTCGTTCGACCCGCGCCTGATCTGGCGCGATCTTCCTCAAAATCCGACAAGCAGCGATGGAAGACTCGCCTGACGCGCCGCTGAAGCCGCCCGGCGAGCCGGGCGGGCCGGCGCCGGAGAAGGATCTGCCGCGGCCGCGCGTCGAGCGGGCACGGCGGTGGAACGTTTCGCTCGTCTGGCTGGTGCCGGCGGTGGCGATCGCGATCGCCGCGTCGATGCTGGTGCGGACGGTCTTCCTCGCCGGCCCTCGCATCGAGATCCAGTTCAAGTCCGCCGAGGGCGTCGAGGCCGGCAAGACCGAGGTCCGCTACAAGGAAGTGGTGATCGGCAAGGTCGTCGCCGTCGGCCTGCGCGACGATCGCAAGAGCGTCGGCGTCCTGGTCCAGCTAGATCGCTCGGCGGCGAGCTTCGCGGTCGAGGACACGAGCTTCTGGGTCGTGCGGCCGCGCATCGGCACGGGGGGCGTGAGCGGCCTGGGCACGCTCTTCTCGGGCGCCTACATCGGCACCGACGCCGGCGTCTCGAACAAGTCGCGCAGCGAGTTCGTCGGCCTCGAGGCGCCGCCGTTCGTGCTGCGCGGCGAGCCCGGCTCGATCTTCGTGCTCCGCTCCGATGATCTCGGCTCGCTCGATGTCGGCTCGCCCGTGTTCCATCGGCGCACGCCGGTCGGCCGCGTCGTCGGCTACACGCTCGACGCCGAGCGCGACGAGCTGTCGATGAAGATCTTCATCGACGATCCGTACCAGAAGCTCGTCACCCTGAACAGCCGCTTCTGGAACGCGAGCGGCATCGACCTGACGCTGAACGCGAGCGGGCTCAGCGTCAACACGCAGACGCTGGCGTCGGTTCTCGCCGGCGGGCTGGCATTCGATTCGCCTCCCGAGACCGCGCGCGCGCCGCAGGCGCCCGAGAACTCCGCCTTCACGCTCTTCACCGACCGGCGCACCGCGCTCGCGCCCGCCGACGGCGTCGCGTTGCCGATCCGGATGATCTTCGACCAATCGATCCGCGGCCTGGCACCCGGCGCGGCGATCGACCTGCTCGGCGTCGAGATCGGCCGCGTTCGCCACCTTGCACTCCAGTACGACGACAAGAAAAAGCGCTTCCCGGTCGAGGTGCTGGCCGAGATCTATCCGCTCCGGCTCGGGCCGGTGCGAGAGGCGCTGCTGCGCGACGCCGGTGGCGGCGGCGATGCGGTCGTCCTGCAGCAGCTGGTCGCGAGCGGCCTGCGCGCGCAGCTGCGCACCGGCAACCTGCTCACCGGGCAGCTCTACGTCGCGCTCGACTTCATTCCCGGGCCGCCGCGTACCGCCTCGGTCGGCGACGACGGCGCGGTGCGCATGCCGACGGCGCCGGGGACGCTGAGCGAGCTGCAGCCGCAGATCGCCGACATCGTCCAGAAGGTGAGCAAGATCCCGTTCGACGACATCGGCCGCGACCTGCGCACGACGCTGCAGCGCGCGAGCACGGCCATCGGCCAGCTCACGCCCGACGCGCAGAAGGCGCTCGCCGAAGTGCAGCGCACCTTGAAAAGCGCGCAGAAGTCGTTCGAGAACCTCGACCGCAACATCACCGATGCGAACGCACCGGTGCAGCGCAACCTCGAGGAGACCTTGCTCGAGCTGCAGCGCGCATCTCGTGCCTTGCGCGTTCTCTCCGACTACCTGCAACAGCACCCGGAATCGCTGCTGCGCGGCAAGCCCGCCGACGCGCCGGTGCCGAACCGCTAGCCTGCGAGGGCCGACACCGCCATGGGACATCGCCTGCTCGACGCTCATCGCCGCCTCCGTTCGCTGCCACGCGCCGCGCTCGCCGTAGGCCTGCTCGCGCTCGCGGGCTGCGGCACGACGCCGCCGACGCACTTCCACAGTCTGATGCCGACCGAGATCGCCGCACGGTCGGTCGTGCCGGGGGCGGGCGGTGTCGCCATCGTCCTCGACCCGATTCGCGTGCCCGTTCAGGTCGACCAGCCGCAGTGGCTGGTCCAGCTCGGCGACGATTCGATGGCGGTGCTCGAGCAGGAACGCTGGGCCAGTCCGTTGCGCGACGAGTTCCGGCAGGCCCTGCTCGAGGAGCTGATCGTCGGGCAGGGCGCCGTTGACGCGCGCACGCAGACGGGCCTCAGCGCCGGCGCGCTGCGGGTGGGTGTCGACGTCCGTCGCTTCGATTCGCTGCCCGGCCGCGAAGCGCGGATCTCGGGCTCGTGGACGATCGCCGGCAGCGATGCACGCGCCGGGTCGCGTTGCGAGTGGCTGATCCGCGAGCCCGCGTCGGGATCGTTCGCCGCTCTCGCGGCCGCGCATCGGCGCGCCGTCGTCCGGCTCGGCGCGGCGATCGGCCAGGCGCTCGGGCGCGCGCGTCGGGGCGAGCCGGCGACCTGCCCGAGACTCGATCCGCAGGGCTAGGCGACGACGTCGGGCGTGTCAGCCCGACGTCGGCTCAGGGCCGGACCGCGACGTTGTTCTGCACCGTCTTCACGCCGGTAACCTTCATGGCGATGCTTTCGGCGGTGCGTTTCTCGAGAGCGCTCCGGGCGGTGCCCGTCAGCACGACGTTGCCGTTCGCCGTCTCGACGGTGATCGCAGCGGCATCGACGGTCTTGTCCTCGACCATGCGCGACTTCACCGTCGTCGTGATGGTCGCGTCGTCGACATAGGCGCCGATCGGTTCCTGGCCTCGCATGACCGCACAGCCGCCGCCCAGGGCCAGCGTCGAGGCGGCGACGAGCGCCGCGACGGCGCGGCCGGGGCTCATGGCGTCAGCCAGTCGCTCAGCTCGTCGGCGTGTTCCTGCTCCTGGGCGAGGATCGATTCGAGGATGCGGCGGGTCGTCGAATCCTTGTCGGCGATCAGCTTGATCATCTGGCCGTAAGCCTCGATGGCGACGCGTTCGGCGACCAGGTTGGCACGGATCATCGCCTGCAGGTCGAGCGATCCGTCGTAGTCGGCGTGGCTGCGCGACATGAGCGTCGCAGGCGCGAAGTCGGGCTCGCCGCCGAGCTGGACGATGCGCTCGGCGAGCATGTCGGCGTGCGCCGTCTCCTCGTTCGCGTGCACCAGGAACTCCTCGGCGATCTTCGGCGAGGTCAGGCCCTTTGCGGTGAAGTGATGCCGCTTGTAGCGCAGCGTGCAGACGATCTCGGTGGCGAGGGCGTCGTTGAGCAGGCGAATGATGTCTTCGCGCCAGGGGCCGTAGCTCGGCGTCACGGCGCCCTTCTCGAGGCTGCGCTTGGCCGCCTCCAGGGCGTTCGTGTCGAGCTCGAGCCGCTCGGGCGCGCCTTGCGCGTCGCTGCCTGTCTTCAGGCCGTCGATGGACGAGACGCTCATTTGTTCGAGACCGCTTTTGCCCCGAGCAGTGCGAACAGAAGCACGGCAACGAAGAGCACCAGGAACACCACGAACAGGATCTTGGCGATGCCGGCCGCGCCCGCGGCGACGCCGGTGAAGCCGAGCATGCCGGCGACGAGTGCGATGACGGCGAAGACGATGGCCCATTTGAGCATTTGAATCTCCCTTTCGGCCGAGGCAGCAGTGCGGGCCGTTGTTCAGGATGACTCTAGGGTCGCGGGCATCGGAAGGGGATCGGAGCCCCGCGTGACTACCTGTAGGACATGGCGGCTGGGCTCAGTCGGCGCTGGCGAACTCGGGCGTGGCGGGATTTCGCGATGCGCCACCGGCATCGGGCAGCACGACCAGGAGGGGTACCGCGCCGTCGAGCGCCGACCAGCGCACCGCCTCGCCGACGCCGACGCGACGCGCCGACGGTGCGGCGGCGAGAAACGGCGCCGCCGCGCTCGCACGCGCGAAGACGATGCGGACCGTCTTGCCGGCGCGCGTGAGCCGGAGCTCCGCCTGGCTCCATGCGCTCGGCAGGCAAGGCGTGACGGCGAGCTCGTCGCCGCGCTGCGCGACGCCGAAGATCGATTCGATCGCGGCGCGGTGCATCCACGCCGCCGAGCCGGTGTACCAGCTCCACCCGCCGCGCCCGACGTAGGGCGGGGCGCTGTAGACGTCGCCCGCCATGACGTACGGCTCGATGCGGTAGGCCTCGCCGCGATCGGGGCGACGCGAGCGATGCGCCGGACTCAGGTAGGTGAAGTAGCGGTAGGCCGCGTCGCCGTCGCCGAGCGCGGCCTGCGCCATCACCGCCCAGACGCCGGCGTGCGAGTACTGGCCGCCGTTCTCGCGCACGCCGGGCGGATAGGCCTGGATGTAGCCGGCGCTCGGCTCGGCGTGCTGGAGCGGCGGATCGAGCAGGCGGACGAGGCCGGCGTCGGCGTCGATCAGCTCGCGGTCGAGCGCAGCCATCGCCTGGCGCGCCTGCGGCTCGGGCGCGGCGCCCGACAGCACCGCCCACGACTGCGCGATCAGGTCGATGCGGCACTCGGCGTTGGCGCTCGAGCCCAACGGCGTGCCGTCGTCGAAGAACGCGCGCCGATACCACTCGCCGTCCCAGCCGGCGGTCTGCAACGCGTCGCGCCAGCCCTTCGCCGCGTCGTGCCAGCGCGCTGCCCGCTCGTGCTCGCCACGCTGCTCGGCGATCGGCGCGAAGCGCGCGACGAGATCGCAGAGGAACCAGGCCAGCCACACCGATTCGCCGCGGCCTTGGTGGCCGACGCGGTTCATGCCGTCGTTCCAGTCGCCGGTGCCCATCAACGGCAGGCCGTGCGCACCGATGCGCAGACTGCGATCGATCGCCCGCGCGCCGTGCTCGAAGACGCTCGCCGTCTCCTCGCTGACCGCCGGCGTGTAGTAAGCGTCCTCGGCGCCTTCGGGGATCGCCGCGCCTTCCAGGAAAGGCAACCGCTCGTCGAGCAGGCTCGCGTCGCCGGTGGTCGCGAGATAGTGCGCGCAGGCATGGGGGAGCCAGAGCAGGTCGTCGGAGAAGTGGGTTCGCACGCCGGCGCCGCCGGGCGCGTGCCACCAGTGCTGCACGTCGCCTTCGGGGAACTGGCGCGACGCGGCGAGGACGATCTGCTGGCGCAGCAGCGCCGGGGCCGTCCAGGCGAGGGCCATCGCATCCTGCAGCTGGTCGCGATAGCCATAGGCGCCGCCCGCCTGGTAGAAGCCGGCGCGCGCCCAGAGCCGGCAGGCGATCGTCTGGTAGAGGAGCCAGCGGTTGACGAGGGCGTCGAACAACGGGTCGGGGCTGCGCACCACGGTCGCGCCGAGCAACTCGTCCCAGCGCGCGCGCACGCTCTGCAGCCGGCGCAGCGGCGGCACCAGCGCGGCCTGCTCGACGAGCGCGAGCGCGGCGGGCTCGCTCGCGCCGTAGCCGAGCAGGAAGACGCGGTCGATCGAGTCACCGGCCCGCACCGTGAGCCGCGTCGAGAGCACGGCGCACGGGTCGAGGCCGCAGCCGCTCGCCTGGCCGTAGTGGTCGGCGACGATCGCGCGGCCGCGCGAGTCGAACAGCTCGCGCCGATCGCACGTCCAGTCGGCCAGGTCCTCGCTGTCGCCGGCGAGGGCGAAGAAGGCCGTGCCGCCGCCGAAGCCGGCCGATCGGTCGCGCTGCGTGCAGAAGAGGACGGTCGCCCGGCCTTCGACCGGCTCGTCGCCGCCCTCGAGGACGTCGTCCTCCGCCGGCGCGGCGCGAACGCGCGCCGAGTGGGTGTGGGTGCTGCTGCGGTCGGTGCGCTGCGCGCCGAGGATCCACTCGGCGACGCCGATCAGGCGCAGCTGCATCGTCCGGTGGCCGCGGTTGACCAGCCGCACGCGCACCTGCTTGACGGCGCTCTCGGCGTCGACGCACCAGGTGACGCTGGCGTCGAGCGTGCCGCGGCGGTGGCCGATGACGGTGTAGCCCTGGCCATGGGCGATCCGGTACTGCGACTCGGCGTCTCCGGCCGCCGACGGCGTCACGCTCCACGCTTCCAGGCTGCGCAGGTCCTGGAGCACGAACCACTCGCCCGCCGGGTCGGCGACGGCGTCGTTCGACCAGGGCGTCAGCATGTTGAGGCGGCTGTTCTGGGCCCAGCTGTAGCCGCCGCCGGCCTCGCTGATCTGGGCGCCGAAGCCGGGGTTGGCGAGGATGTTGACCCAGGGCCGCGCCGGCCGTGACAGCGCGCTCACGTCGAACCGGAACTCGCCGCCGGCGGGGGCGAAGTCGCCGACGGGACGTTCGCTCTCGCTGGCCAGCGCGCCCATGTTGCCGCCGAGCGCGACCACCGAGACGTCCTGGCGTTCCTGGAAAGCGCGCTCGTGCAGCTCGACGAGCTCCTGCACGTGATGCGCCAGCGGCCTGCCATCGGCGTTGAGGCGGACCCGCGCCAGCGCGCGCAATGTCGAGATCTCGTCGGCGTGCAGGTCGCTCGACTGGAGCAGGTGGAATCCGGTGTCGGCGCTGCCCGGCTGCGCCGCGATCGCCGCCGCATGCGCTTCCTTGAGCGACGCGATGCTGCGGCTGAGTGGCATCAGGTACGACGCCGGCTCGTGATTGACGACGACCAGGTCGCAGGCGACGCCGCCCCACGACCAGAGTCGAAGCGCCTGGGCGAGCGAGCGCAACAGCCCGAAGCCCTGGGCGACGCCGGCGGAGACCAGGACGATCGGCCGGTCGCCCGAGATGCCGAAGCGCCAGAGCAGGCGCCGGTCGCAGACGTCGCCGGCCTCGCTCGGCCGCAGGTGGGTGCGCACGAGCGAGAGCGAGAGCGAGGTCGACAGCGTCTGGATGGCGGCGAAATTCTCGGCGTTGATGCGCATCTCGCGCAGGCGGATGCCGGTCAGCGTCGCCGACATCAGCGACGCGCGCGCGATGTTGTTGGCCTGGCGGTACTTGTCGATCACCGCGCGCAGCGTCGCCGCGTCCTCGGCGGCGGCGGTGCAGAAGGTCAGCCTCACCTTGGCGTTGGGGGCGATCTGCACTCGCACCGCGAAGGCGGCGACGGGATCGAGGCCGGTGTCGAGCGTCGTGCCGGCCTCGCCTTCGGGCACCGCCGGCGGTTCGTCGAAGGCCGCGAGCGGGTGGCTCGCATCGCGATTGCGGCCGAGCCAGCGCTGGCGGTCGACCTGGATCCTCACCGCGACGTTGGCCGGCTCGGCCTCGGCGAGGAAGTTGGCGGCGACGAGGCCCTTGTCGGTCGCGAGGCGGGGCTTCCTCGCCAGCACGATCGCCTGGTGATGCGCCTGCCATTCGGCGCTCACGAACAGGTTCGAGAAGGCCGGATGCGATTCGTCGGCGCGCGAGTCGGCGAGCGTGACCTCGAACGCCGAGAGCAGCTCGAGGTCGAGCGTGCGCTCGCCGCAGTTGTGCAGGACGACGCGGCGGAACTCGATGTCGTCCTCCGGGCTGACCCAGACCGTCGTCGTCGCTTCCAGCTCGGGCCAGGTCGCGGCGAAGACGACGCGATCGGCGTGCAGGCTGCAGTGATAGTGCGCCGCAGGATCCGGCGCCGGGTGCTGGGTCAGCGAGACCGGCTGCGGCTGGCGGTCCCAGCGGGCGTGGAAGAACCAGCCGTGGGCGTCGCGCAAGGCGTCGTCGCGCGAGCGTGTGATCGCCAGGTTGCCGCGCCGGCTCGCGCCCGCGCCGTTGGCGCGCAAGGCGACGGCGTAGCGGCCGTTCGAGAGCAGGTGGGTCGGCTCGATCGCCGTCATTCCGGGCGGCACCTCGCGGAACATCCCGGGCGAGCGCTTGAGCTGCAGGCTCGACAGCAGGCTCGTCGGCGGCTCGCGCAGCGGCGGCACTTCGCGCGGCGCGCGCTCGTGCAGGAGCGACGCGACCGCCTCGATGCGCGCATCGCCCATGCCCCAGTGGCGCACGACGCCGTCGAGCAGCACGTTGGCGATCGAGACGATGCTCATCCCCTGGTGGTGCGCCATGAAGGTGCTGACGCGGGCGACGCCCTCGGCGCCGGACTGCCGGCCGGGCGAGTAATCGAGCGCCTCGATGAAGCCGTAGCGGCCGCGCGCGCGTGCCTGCTCGAGCCGGCGCAGGTTGGCCGCGGCGCGGTGCGGCGACACCTGCGCCGCGAGCACGGCCGCGTAGGGCGCGATCACCAGCTCGTCGTTCGGCGTGCGGCGCAGCGCCAGGCGCGGCACGCCCTGCGGCGCGTACTGGTAGGCGAGCGTGTGGTCGCTGGCGGCGTACGCCGACTCCGAGATGCCCCACGGCACGTGATGCTCGCGCGCGAAGGCGATGTGCTCGAGCACGGCCGCGTGCGCCGCGCTGTGCAGGACGCTGCCGTAAGGCTCGTCGAGGACGAGCGTCGGCATCAGGTACTCGAACATCGAGCCCGACCACGAGCGCAGGCCGGCCAGCTCGCCGACGGCGTAGAAGGGCCGGCCGAGCGCGACCCAGTGCGCGGCAGGAACATCGCCCTTGGCGATCGCCCACAGGCTGGTGGCGCGCGCTTCCGAGGCGAGCAGGTCGTAGAAGCCGCCGTCGAGCTGATGCTCGGCGACCCGAAAGCCGATGTGGAAAAGGCGGCGCTTGCGGTTGAACAGGAAGGTGAAGTCGGGCTCGACGGCGATCGCCCGGCACCTCGCCGCGATGCGCAGGAGGCGGTCGATGGCGACGTCGGCGTCGCGGCCGCTCGCGACGTCGCGCCGCGCCGAGCGCAAGGTAGAGAGGTGATCCTCGGTCGCCCAGGCGAGCCGTTGCGCGGGGCTCGGCATCGCCTCGTCGACGTTTGCCGGCGCGCTCGCCGCGACCTCGGCCTCGGCGCCGGCCAGCAGCGCGTCGAATCCGGTGGGGTCCGTACGCATGCGCTCGAGCGGGGCCGCCACCGCCAGGACGTCGGCGAGGGCGGCGCCGCCGAGCGGCTCTCCGCTCGCCGCGCGCAACTGGGCGATCCGCGTCGCCGACGCGGCCAGGGCGCGCTGCAGCGGCGCGGTCGCGAGCGGGGCGCGGCTCAGCGCCATGCAGGCCTGGGCGAGCGCGAGCAAGTGCGTGCAGAGGTTGCCGCTGTCGACCGTCGAGACGTATTGCGGCGTCAGCGCCTCGGGCTTTTCCGTGCCGTACCAGTTGAGGAAGTGACCGCGATGGCGCGGCAGCGTCGCCAGCGTCGCGAGCGTCGCTTCGATGCGCTCGATCATCTCGACCGTGCCGATCCAGCCGAAGCGCTGCGCGCATGCGGTGGCGAGGAGATACAGGCCGACGTTCGTCGGCGAAGTGCGGTGCGCGACCATGTCGCTCGGCACGACCTGCAGGTTGTCCGGCGGGAGGTGGTGGTCTTCGGCGCCGACGATGCGCTCGAACAGTCGCCAGGTGTCGCGGCCGACGTCGTGGAGCAGAGCGCGATCGTCGGGTGAGAGCGGGCCGCCGCGCTGGCGCGGCCGCGGCCGGCTCACCCACCACGTCCACAGCGGCGACATCGCCCAGATCGCGCAGAGCAAGGTCGCCGACAGCGGATAGGGCGTACCGGTCGCCATCAGCGCCAGCCAGAGCACCGTCGCCGCGATCGGCGCGCCCCAGTGCTTGCGCACCAGGACCGCGAGGTCGGTCGTCGCCGCCGCCTCGGCGGCCGCCGCCGTGCGCCATTCGAGCAGGTGGCGCCGGCTGACGAGCTGCCGGTAGAGCGCGCGGACGATGGCGTCGGTCGACATCGCCGCTTGCTGGAGCAGCTGTGCGAGCAGCCAGGCGGCGCTCGCCAGCGCGCGCCCGAGGTCGGCCAGCGCCTGGCGATAGAAGTGCATGCGCGCGATGTCGTCGCGGCTCGGCGCCAGGCCGGCGAGCGCGCCCATCAGGGGCCCGCCGGAGAACGCGAACGCGACGAGCAGGAACGAGGCCCACGGCGAGACGCCGCCGGTGGCGAGCGCGAAGGCGAGCAGGGCGAGCGACGCCGGCGCGACCAGGGAGCGGCGCAGGTTGTCGAGCATCTTCCAGCGATTGATCGCGCGCAGGCGCCAGCGGCTGGCGTTGAAGAGGAACGGCAGCAACTGCCAGTCGCCGCGCGTCCAGCGATGCACGCGCGACGCGGCGACGTCGGCATGGAACGGCGCGTCCTCGATCACCGTGATGTCGGTGACAGCGGCGCAGCGCGCGACCGAGCCCTCGAGCAGGTCGTGGCTGAGGATGCGGTTCTCCGGCAGGCGGCCGCCGAGGACGGCGTGCATCGCGTGCACGTGGAGCAGGCCCTTGCCGGCGTAGGTGCCTTCGCCGAAGACGTCCTGGTAGACCTCCGAGCTCGCGGCGCTGTACGGGTCGATGCCCGGCTGGCCCGCGAACAGCCAGTGATAGAGCGTGACCTTCTCCGGCTCGGGCAGCGGCGTCGCGACGTGCGGCTGCAGGATCGCGTAGCCGCGCTCGACGCGCTTGCCGTCGGCCGAGAGCTGCGGCAGGTTGTGCGGATGCGCGGCGACGCCGACCAGCTCGCGCAGCCGCCCCGGAGGCAACCGCGTGTCGCTGTCGAGGGTGACGACGTAGCGCGTTCCGGCGGCGACGGTCGAGGTGCGGCCGAGGTCGAAAAAGGGGCTCGGCCCGCCTTCGGCCAGCAGCGCGATCAGTTGCTCGAGCTTGCCACGCTTTCTCTCCCAGCCGATCCAGCGCTCCTCGGTCGGCGACAGACGCCGCTCGCGATGCAGGACGATGAAGCGCGCCGGCTCGTCGGCCGGCGCCGGATAGAGGGCGTTGAGCCGCTCGATCTCCGCGATCGCCGAGCCGAGCAGCTCGGCATCGCCCGCGTCGCTCTTGCCTTCGGCGTCGGGCCAGTCCGTGAGAAGCGCGAACTGCACCTGGCGTTCCGGGTTGGCGAGATAGTGCAGCTGCAGGTCGTGAGCGAGCTCGCTGCCGCTCTCGGTCGAGGTCAGCATCGCCGGGATGGCGACCATCGTGCGGTGCTCCGCCGGAATGCCGGCGCCCAGCCCGAGGCGCGGCAACCGCACCGGCCGCGTCGATTCGCTGATCAGGCGATTGACGATCGCCACCACCGCTTCCGACGCGGGGAAGATCATCAGCAGCGCCGCCATCGCCGCCAACCACGGCGTCGCGTGGCCCGGCCCGAAGACGGGACTGTGGCGAACGAGCATCCAGGCGACGAGGGCCGCGGTCATGACGCCGATCGCGCTCAGATACGCCGGCAACGCGGCGCGCTGCAGGCGCCGGTGCCAGGCGAGCGAGCGGTCGTCGGCGAGGCCGAGCGCGCGCCGCAGCTCGCCGCGACCGGCGCTGCGCAGCCAGTAGTTGGCGACCGTGCGCGCATCGACGTCGCCGCTCTCGGGCGCCGACTCGGCGCCGCGCATCAGGCCGAGCAGCGTCGTCGCGACCTCGTGCTCGCTGTGGCCGCTCTTGCGCGCGAGCAGCTCGATCGCGTGCAGCGTCTGGTCGCGCGTGTCGTCGCGCTCCGCGGCGAACGCCGGCGAAGACAGCATCAGCCGCGTCAGCACGCTCGTCGCGGCGACGATGTCCGGCCAGTCGGCATCGCCGATCGAGCGCAGCGACGTGATGGCGTTGCTGACGCTCAGGTTGTCGGCAGCCTGCGCCGCCGGCAGGCGCGTCTGGATCTCCGCGAGGTGAGGTGCGACGCGGTCGAGCCACTCGAAGAAGCGCAGGTTGGCGGGCGTGCGGTGGTCCTGCAGCTGCTGCGCCATCTGCGCCAGAAACGATTCGCCGACCCCGCGTCGATTGAGGAGCGCGAGGACGTCGTCGAGCTGCTCGGGGCTGTAGCTCTCGATCCGGTCGCAACAGAGGCTGGCGATCTCGCGCGCCGCCTTGTTGGCAGCGGCTCGTTCGGCGAGCCGGCGCAGGTTCTCGAGCAGGACCACGCGCAGCGTCGTCGGCAGGGCCCAAAGCTCGCCGAGCGTCAGCTCGCGGATGTCTTCGTAGGCGCGCAGGAAATGGACGAGCAGGTCGTCGTCGAACGCGCTGTCGGTGTGGGCCACGAACGCCCAGGCGACGCCATAGACGCGCGGCAGGCCGACCAGCGGCTCTCCCTTCAGGACCGGCAGGTCGCGGAAATAGCGGCGCGGCAGGCCGTCCTTGATCTCGCGCGCCTGCGCCTCGATCAGGTGAAAGTTGTCGAGCAGCCACTCGGCCGCCGGGCTGACCTCGTTGCCGCCGGTCGCGTAGCGCGCGATGTAGCGCTGCGCTTCACGCAGGATGCGGACGTTCTCGCGCAGGCGCGGGAAGAACGCGCTCGAGCGCTTGCGAGCGAACGCGGCGGCGTGGGTCTCGGCGAGGCTGCGGCCGTGCTGGGCGAAGCGCTCCGGACCGAAGATCTCTGAGCGGTTCGGCCGTTCGAGCGGGCCGCGTCGTGCGTCGAGGATCTCGCCCAGCTCGGCTGGCGCATCGGGCACCAGCCGCAGCAGGTCGGGCGCGGCCATCCGGTCAGACGATCAGCGAGGCCACCCCGAAGACGAGGGCGACGATGACGGCGGTGGTCACGAATCGCGGTGCGACGAACGCGATCATCGCGTCGGCCGCGCACTGGAGGCGAAACATCCGCCCGCGCGATCCGTTGCAGCGGTCGACATGGGCGCCCAAGGCCGAGAGCTCTCCCGGCGTCGTGTCGGCGGAGTCGGCGAACGACGCGGTCGCCCACGAATGGCGCGCGTGCCGATCGGTGACGGGAGTGAGGGTTTCGGTGGTCATGGGCGGCGGTTCAGGCGGTCCGGTAAATATAGGAAGCGCCGTGCAACTTGTCTGTCGGACGGCACAAGCCGTGCCGTAGGATATGTCCGACAGCAAGATCCGGACCCCGCAATGGGCAAAAAAAAACGCGCCGAGGCGCGTTTTCAAAGACCCCACGGAGGGAGACCGGTCGGGTTCCGCGCGAAGCGGATCGACAAGGGGCCGTTGGGAGGTAACTGATCTGTCGACTACGACAATCCGGATGCCCGCGCGCTCGCCTTCGGCGTGGGCGCGCGAGCCGCTGCGGCACGCCTGGAGCCGCCCAGGTGGCCGAGGATCTGCATCCACGACTCACTCGGCATCCGCCGCAGCGCGTGCGCGGCGAGCTGGGGCAACAGGCCGACGAGAAGCGCCGGACGAAGGGCCCAGCGCCACGGCTTCGACAAGGCCAGCAGCGCGCCGATTCCGGCCGCGCCGAACAGAAGGCCGAACGGGTTTCGCTCGGCGATGGGCTGGACGATCCGTCGCGACGCGTTCTCGGCGACGTGACTCGCCGTGCGCAGCGGATGCTCCTGCCACCAGCTCGCCAGCGTCTCGAGGACGAGCGCCGCGCCGGGTAGCGCGCGAGCGCGCTCGAGCAGGCGGTCGCCGAGATCGCCGATCTTGCCGCCCATGAGCGGCGCTCGCGCCGGCGGGTGGGCGATCTCCATCATCGCCTCGCGCAGCCGGCTGCGCGAGGCGGCGAGGCGATCCAGCGCCGGCACTTCCTTGGCGGCGTTCTCTGCAGATTCCTTGATTTCCTTGGCGACGGTCGCGGCTGCGTCGGCCTTGACGCCTTCAGCGCGCGCTTGCGTCGCCGCCGCCGCGTCGTTCACCGCGGTCGCGCGGAGCTTGGCCGCCGCCGGGGCGGAATCTTCCTCGGCGCGGCTCGCGCCGATCGGGGGCGACAGGGTGCTCATGACGCGCCGACCTCCCGCAGCATCGCCATGTCGGCGTTGAGCTGCTTCTTAAGGGTGTCGAACGGCTTGTCCGTCGGCTTGGAGCGGGCGAAGAGCACGCAGGCGACCGCGATGACGAAAGGCGCCAGCGGAACCACGAACATCGCCCACGGCGCCGGGTAATCGGAAGACGGAACGGCCGCGACGAAGAGCAGGGCGACGCCGACCAGAACCAGACCGACGGCGACCATGCACAGCGCCCCGACGAAGAGGGCGACGCGGGTGATCAGCGAGGTCGAGACCTTGCTCACCTCCTCGCCGACCAGGGCCGCGTAGGCCTCGACGTGGTCGCCCAGGAGGTGAGGCTCGGTCGCGGCCAGCCGCAGCAGGGGATGGATCATGGGTGCGGCTCCGGCGCTGCTCGATCAGTCGCGCGAGGAGCGGCCGAGCATAGTGATGAGGCCCATCAGCAGCGCGCCCGTAGCCGCGGCGATGAGCATCGCCTTGATCGGCTCGTCCTTGACGTAGGCCACCGTCATGTCCTGCGCCTGCAGTGCGCGCTCGCGCAGCTGCTGCGAGGTGTCGCGAACGGCTTCCATGCCGCGACGCGCTGCCGCTTCGGCCTGCGACGTCACCTTGTTGATCATCGGCGCGGCCTGGCTGCGCACCTGGTCGACCTTGTCGG
This sequence comes from Caldimonas sp., assembly GCA_039932815.1. Lineage (GTDB taxonomy): Bacteria > Pseudomonadota > Gammaproteobacteria > Burkholderiales > Burkholderiaceae_C > Schlegelella_A. Next base: position 10,703 of record JBDTPG010000020.1, on the reverse strand, counting down.
ACAGGCGATCGAGCGCCTGGTCGGTGGCGCGCTGGGTCGAGCGGATCGCGCCCTGCGCCGTGTTGGCCGCGTCATCGGCCATGTCCTGGCCTTGCTGGCTCATGGGCTTGTTGGTGGTGCTGCCGATCGTGTCCATCGAATTTCCTTTGCTGGTGGGGTGGCGGATTGCGCTTCTCGAGCCCGCAGGCCGGAAGTGACGACAACGGCAGTTTGCGTTTCCTGCCGGATTCGAACGATAGGTGCTGCGCGCGCTGCCCTGTCGGGGGACCCTCTCCGCGCCGGTAGGACGGGACCGACAGCAAAGCGATTCGCCGTCATGCTGCTTGCGCTGCGGGCTGCGCGCTGACGGCGTCGTCGCCGGCATCGTTTGCGGCGCGCTTCGACTGGGGCGGCAATGTCGCCTCGATCAGGGTTCCCTGGCCGGGCTCGGAAGAAAGCCGCATCGTGCCGCCTTCGGCCTCGACGCGATAGCGCATGCCGAGCAGGCCATGGCGCTGCAGGCGCGGCGCATCGGTGTCGAAGCCGACGCCGTTGTCGCGCACCGAGACGAGCGCGCCGCCGCCGCTCGGCGCCTCCAGCGTGACGACGACCTCGGTCGCCTTGGCGTACTTGACGACGTTGGTGAGCGCCTCCTGGACGAGACGGTAAATCGTCAGCTGAGCGGCCTCGCTCACCTCGACCGGCTCGAGGCGGTCGACCACCTTGATCTCGCTGCGTGCGCCGAACTCGCGCAGTTGGATCTCGAGCGCTGCGACCAGGCCGAGGTTGCTGAGCGAAGAAGGGCGCAGGTCCTCGATGATCCGCCGCTTCAGGGCGATGCCGCCGTTGAGCGCTTCGTTGAGGTGCGCCAGTCGCTCCGCCGCATCCGCGCTTGCGCTCGCGCCGAGGCGCGACTTCAGCCGGGCGACATCGAGCTTGGCGGCGGTGAGGAGGGCGCCGAGCTCGTCGTGGAGCTCGCGCGCCAGCCGGCTGCGCTCGTCCTCGCGGATGGTCTGCAAGTGCTGGGCGAGCTCCTTCAGCTGCGCCGTCCGCGCCGCGACTTCCTGCTCCAGCCGGTCGCGCTCGCCGGCCATCCGGTCGGCCTCGTCGGCGAGGGCGCGATCGAGGGTGGCGGTCTGGCGCAGGTACATGAAGAGCGCGAGCAGGCTCACCGCCGCCATCGCCGACACGCCGATCCGATTGAGCCAGAGGGTCTGGTAGACGCTGCGCCGGCCGACCGCGACCTCGGCGGTCTCGTGCTCGATGAGCCGTTCGCCGAGGGTGCGGACGTGCTCCATCTTCTCGCGGCCGATGTCCGAGAGCATCAGCTCGCGCCAGCCGTTCTCGACACCACGGTCGCGCATCTCGATGGTCGTCGCCAGCTCGCTCAGCTTCGACTCGGTCTCCCGGGCGACCTCGATCATCGTCGACGCCGTCCTCGGGTCCTTGGCGTAGTAGGCGGTGAGCCAGTCGAGCAGGGCACGGGTCTCCTTCTGCGCCTGCTCGTAGGGACGCAGGTACTCGCGCCGTTCGGTCAGCAGGTAGCCGCGCTGGCCGGTCTCGGCGTCGAGCAGCGACTTCACCAGGCCGTTGAGCTTGCCGCGCGCGGCGGCGCGCTCGCCGAGCCGGTCGAGCGAGGAGGTCGCGTCCTGGTACGAGGCTTCGCTGATGGCGAGCATCGCCAGCGCGGCCAGCGCCGCGAGCGGAAAGGCGATCACGTGGCCGCGAAAACGGGAAAGAAGGCTCATCGTCCAGCCATGCCTCTAAACTTGCACCACCGAGAAAATCACGCACCCCTCGAGGGCGCCCCTGCCATGATCCGAATCGCCATCATCGACGACCACGCCATCGTTCGCGCCGGGCTGCGTCAGTTCTTCTCCGAGCAGGTCGATCTCACCGTCGTGGCCGAGGCGTCGAACGGCCGCGAGGCCGTCGACATCGTCAGGAAAGGCCAGGTCGACGTGCTCGTCATGGACCTGTCCATGCCCGATCAGAGCGGCGTCGACGCGCTCGCCGCGATCAAGGCCCGCGCGCCCGACCTGCCGGTGCTGATTCTGTCCGGTTTTCCCGAGGAACACTACGCCACGACACTCCTGCGCCAGGGGGCGAGCGGCTACCTCAACAAGGACTGCGATCCCGAGGAGATCGTCAAGGCGATCCGGACCGTCTACCGCGGCCGCAAGTACATCACCGCCGGCGTCGCCGAGCTGCTGGCCGACGGCCTGGGCGGGGGCGGCGACAAGCCCGCTCACGAGCAGCTGTCCGAGCGCGAGTTCCAGGTGTTCCTCCGTTTGGCCAAGGGCGAGACGATCGGCCACATGGCGAACAGCATGTCGTTGAGCGTGAAGACGGTGAGCACGTACCGGACCCGGGTGATGGAGAAGATGAAGCTCGAATCGAACAGTGACCTGACCTACTACGCGCTGAAGAACGGTCTGATCCAGTGAGGCGCGCTGCGCCACGCCCGGCGCCCTATGCCAGCGGGTTGAATTCGGTGTTGCCGGAGCTGCCGTCGGCAAGGCGGCAGCAGTAGAGGATGAGCGCGTCGATCTCGTTGGACTTGTCGAAGACGCGATCGGCGCCGAGCTCGAGGCACTTGCGCCGCATGTCCGGCGTCGCGTAGTTGCTGAGGACGACGAGCTTGGCGGGGAGGCCGGCGCCGGCGGCGGCCTTCAGGACGCCCAGGCCGGAGCCGCTCTTGAGGAAGATGTCGACCACCACCAGATCGCATCGGTTCTGCGATTCACCCAACCACGACAGCGCACCGCTTTCGTCGTCGGCCGTGCCGACGACGTCGATCGGCGCCATCTCTTCGAGGGCGGCGACCAGGTTCTCTCGGATGACAGGGCTGTCCTCGACGATGAACGCTTTCAACTGGGTCATGGAATGCCCTGCGAGGCCGGGCGAAAGCTGCGCATCGACAGAGTCCGCCGGGGAGCTCGCCGCCGCAGAAGATGAAGACAAGGAATGGGCACGCTTCAGCAACACCGAAGCGCCGAGTGTCGGACAAGCGGCAGCACGCAACAAACCAAGAAGCGCCCTTCGTCCGGTAGGAGATTTCCTACGAAACGCCGGCATCTCGATCGTCGCCGCGAGTTCTCTGCTCTGGACTCCGCTGCAGGCGGCGGAGACGGCGCCCCTCGTCGTCGGCTCGAAGCGCTTCACCGAGTCTTACGTTCTTGGCGAGATCCTGGCCCAGACGCTGGCCGCTGCGAGCCGGCCCGCGCTGCACAAGCCGGGCCTCGGCAACACCGGCATCCTCGAGCAGGCGCTCGCCAGCGGCGCCGTCGACCTCTATCCGGAGTACACCGGAACGATCGTTCGCGAGCTGCTCAAGCGCGACGGGAATCCTTCGCTCGACGAGCTGAACCGCTGGTTGGCGCCACGCCACCTGAAGGCGGCGGTTCCGCTCGGCTTCAACAACACCTACGCCCTGGCCATGACGGCGGCGAAGTCGCAAGCGCTCGGCATCCATCGCATCTCCGACCTCTTCAAGCCGGCCGGGGCGGATCTCTCGCTCGGCCTGTCGCACGAGTTCCTCGAGCGCGGCGACGGCTGGCCGGCGTTGCGCAAGGCCTACGGCGAGCGCGCGGCTGCGCCGATCGGGCTCGATCACGGCCTCGCCTACGACGCGGTCGCGGCCGGCCGCGTCGACGTGATCGACGTGTACTCGACCGACGCCAAGCTCGGCAGGCTCGGCCTCACGGTGCTGGAGGACGACCTCGGCTTCTTTCCGAAATACGACGCTGTCGTCCTGATGCGGGCCGGCGTCGACGCTGGCCCACTGGCCAGGCTCGCCGGGACGATCGACGCGGCGACGATGATCGCGATGAACGGCGAGGTCGAGATCGATGGCCGCAGCTTCGCCGAGACCGCGCGGAAGTTCCTCGCCGGCGGCTTCGCCGCGAGCGCGGCCGGGACGGCGGCGAACGGCGCTGCGAGCACGCCAGCGCGGGCGCAGGCCACTCTCGTCGAGCGCGTCTTCGCGCCCGACTTCGCGCGCCTCGCCGGCCAGCACCTGTTCCTCGTCCTCGTCTCGCTCGCGCTCGCACTCGCAGTCGGCGTGCCGCTCGGCATCGCCGCCTGGCGCTGGCCGCGCAGCGAGCCGATCCTGCTCGGCGCGGTCGCGTTGCTGCAGACGATTCCGTCGCTCGCCTTGCTCGCCTTCCTGATCGCCCTCGTCGGCGCCATCGGCGTCGTTCCGGCGGTGCTCGCGCTGTTCCTCTACGCGCTGCTGCCGATCGTTCACAACACCCACGCGGGGCTGCAAAGCGTTTCCGGCGGAATGGCGCAGGCGGCCCTGTCGCTCGGGTTGACGGCGCGCCAGGCGCTGCGCCACGTCCAGCTGCCGATCGCGGCGCCGACAGTGCTGGCCGGCGTCAAGACGGCGGCGGTGATCAACGTCGGCACGGCGACGATGGCGGCGTTCATCGGCGCCGGCGGCTTCGGCGAGCGCATCGTCGCCGGACTGGCCGTCAACGACAGCCGCGTCATGCTCGCCGGCGCCTTGCCTGCGGCGGCGCTGGCGTTGCTCGTGCAGGGCGGGTTCGACCTGGTCGAGCGCTGGTTTCGCGGCGGCCGGCCTCGTTGACGACGCCCCCGCTCGCGGCGCGGCGGCGCCCTCGGCGCTGCGACAATGGCGTACATGCATGTCGACTGGCTGGTCCCGGCGCTCCTCGCACTTCTCGTCGTCATCACTTTCTGGATCGCCCTGCGCCGTCCGCCGATCGACGCGAGCGCCGAGCGGCATGCGCGCGAGATGCGCGACGAAGTGACGCGCAGCGCGCAAGCCACGCGCCAGGAGCTCGCCCAGCAACTCGCGTTGTTCCAGCAGACATTGCTCGCGCAGCAGGGTGACGTCGCGCGCACGCAGAACGAGCAGATCGACAGCTTCAGCCGCCAGCTCGCGGCGACGCAGCAGCACCTGGCCGAGTCGCTCGTCCACGCGACGTCGGCGCAGGTCGAGCAGGCGCGCCTGACGCGCGATTCCCTCGACCTGCGCATGGGCGAGGTCAAGGCGGCGGTGGAGACCAGGCTGGCCGCGATCCAGGTCGACAACGAGAGGAAGCTCGAGCAGATGCGCGCGACCGTCGACGAGAAGCTGCACGCGACGCTCGAGCTGCGCCTCGGCGAGAGCTTCAAGCACGTCGCCGAGCGGCTCGAGCAGGTCCACAGCGGCCTCGGCGAGATGAAGCTGCTCGCAAAGGACGTCGGATCGCTGAGCCGCGTGCTCGGCAACGTCAAGACGCGCGGCATCCTCGGCGAGGTGCAGCTGTCCGGCCTGCTCGAGCAGGTGTTCACCATCGATCAGTACGCGACCAACGTCGAGACGGTTCCGGGCACCGGCGCGCGCGTCGAGTTCGCGGTCAAGCTGCCGGGACGTCGCGACGACGGCGCGCCGCTCTGGCTGCCGATCGACTGCAAGTTCCCGCGCGAGGACTACGAGCGACTGCTCGAAGCGCAGGACAGCGCCGACAAGGCGGGCATCGAGCTGGCGGGCCGCGCCATCGAGGCGCGCCTTCGCCTCGAGGCGCGAACGATCCGGACCAAGTACGTCGCGCCGCCGCACACGACCGATTTCGGCATCATGTTCCTGCCGACCGAGGGACTCTATGCAGAGGCGCTGCGTCGCCCCGGCCTGGTCGAGGCGCTGCAGCGCGAGCACCGCGTCATGCTCACCGGGCCGACGACGCTGCTCGCCACGCTGACGAGCCTGCAGATGGGATTTCGCACGCTGGCGCTCGAGAAGCGCACCTCCGAGGTGTGGGAGACGCTCGGCGCCGTGAAGACCGAGTTCGGCAAGTTCGGCGACGTGCTGGCCAAGACGAAGAAGAAGCTCGACGAGGCCAGCAACGAGATCGGCCGCGCCGAGGTTCGCACGCGGGCGATGGCGCGCGAGCTGCGCAACGTCGAGAGTGTGACCGACGAGCGCGCGCAGGCCCTTCTTTCCGGCGGGCTGTTCGACGAAGACGACGACTCGGCGGGCCATGGCTGAGTCGGCGGCGCGCCCGTCGCGCGCGCTGCTCGCGCTGATCGGTGGCCAGGTCGCGCTCCATGCGTGCATGGCCGGCGTTCGCCTGGCGGCGCCGCTCGCGGCGCTGAACGAGGGCCACGCGGCCTGGGCGGTCGGCGTTCTGCTCGGCCTCTTCGCGGCGGCGCCGATCGCTCTTGCGCTCGCCGCGGGCCGCCTCGCCGACCGTCACGGCTATCACGTGCCGATGCGCGTCGCCGTCGCGCTCGCCGTCAGCGGCGGCGTCTGTGCGGTGATCGCCACCGCCGTCCCGGCCGGCCAGTTCGCCATGCTCTGCATCGCCGCGCTGCTGTGCGGCGCCGGCGCGAACTTCGGCCTGATCGCGATCCAGCGCTCGGCGGGCAAGATGGCACGCGACCCGACTGAGCTGAAGCGCATCTTCTCGTGGCTCGGCCTCGCACCCGCGCTCGCCAACGTCGTCGGCCCCGTGCTCGCCGGCACCATCATCGACGCCGCCGGCTTCCAGCTCGCCTTCGCCGTGCTCGCCGCGCTGCCGCTCGCCAGCCTGGTCTGGGCGCGCTTCGTCCCGATCGAGCCGCGGGTCGACGTCGGCGCGGCCTTGCCACGGCCGAACTCGTGGGACCTGCTGCGCGAGCCCGGCTTCACGCGCCTCCTCCTCGTCAACTGGTTGCTCGCTTCGAGCTGGGATGTCCACTCGTTCCTGGTTCCCATCCTGGGCCACGAGCGCGGCTTCAGCGCCTCGGCGATCGGCCTGGTGCTCGGCGTCTTCTCGACCGCGGTCGCCGCCGTCAGGCTGGTGATCCCGGTGCTCGCGCACCGGCTGCGCGAAGGGACCGTCCTGGTCAGCTCGATGCTCCTCTGCGCGGCGGTCTTCGCCGTCTATCCGCTGGCGCGATCGGCGTGGTTCATGGGCTGGTGCGCGGTCGTCCTTGGCCTCGCCCTCGGCGCCGTCCAGCCGATGGTGATGACGACGCTGCACCAGATCACGCCGGCGGCGCGACACGGCGAGGCGATCGCCTTGCGTTCGATGGCGATCAACATGTCGAGCGCGATCATGCCGCTCGCCTTCGGCTTCGCCGGTGCGGCGTTTGGCGCATCGGCACTGTTCTGGCTGATGGGGGCGGCGGTCGGCGGCGGAAGCTTCGCGGCGCGCCACATCGGCGCGGCCCGGCCGGCGTTTCCGTGAGGATCGGGCGCGCGGCCGCGCGCGCCGGCGAGAGCGCTAGAAGCGGATGCCGCCCGGAGCGGGCGACGTCGGTGCCGCGGGCCGGTTGACCCGCGCCGGCGCCGTCGCCGGCGCGGCGTCGGCGCTGCGCGCCAGCGCGGGTTCGCGACGATCGACGATCGGTGTCGGTGCCCGGTACTGGTAGTTCGATGGCAGGCGCGACTCGCGCGGATAGCCGGCGGCCTCGAGATACTGGCCCCAGGAATCGCTCGCGAAGCCGCGCAGCACCTGCGTGCCCACGGTCAGCGTCGGCGCCTCGCGCCCGCCGGAGACCTTCTCGAGCGCGTCGACGTCCTCGTTGCTGGTCACCTGGCGCTCGCTGAACGGCACGCCGCGCTGCTTCAGGAACTGGCGCGCCTGGACGCAGGGCTCGCAGGCGCCGGTCGTCGTGAAGAGCGTGACGGGGTAGCGCGACGCCGCCTGGCGCAGATCGAAGGGAAGCTCGGGCTCGACGCCCTGGGCCTGCGCCTTGGCGCCGAGCGCCGTGACACGGCCTTCGGGCTGGGCTGGCTCGCGGTCGGTGTAGGTGACCTTGCCATCGGCGCCGATGACCTTGAACTGCGCCTGGACCCCCGCCGCGGCGAGGGCCAGCGTCGCGGCGAGCGCCAGCGGCCGCCACGGCAACGCGAGCGGTCGATGATTCGATGTCGGGAAGACGGTCATGGCGGCCTTGCGATGCGGGAGCGGGGTCCGGTCGCCGAATCTAACCGAGCAGGAGCGTCGGTTCAACGCCGAGCAGGCGCGAGGGCCCCCCGGGGTCACACTGCGTCACAACTTGGCGTGGCCGGCAACGGCCTGAATCAGTTGTCAGTGCCCGGCCGCGGCGGAACGCTCGGCCGCGTCGACGGTGTTCGAGAGCAGCATCGCGATCGTCATCGGCCCGACCCCGCCCGGCACGGGCGTGATCCAGCCGGCGACCTGCGACACGCCGGCGAAGTCGACGTCGCCGCACAGCTTGCCGGCGGCGTTGCGGTTCATGCCGACGTCGATGACGACGGCGCCCGGCTTGACCATGTCGGCCGTCACCGTGCCGGCGCGGCCGACCGCGGCGACGACGACGTCGGCGCGACGCGTGTGCTCGCCGAGGTCGGGCGTCCGGCTGTGGCAGACGGTGACGGTGGCGTCGGCCTGCAGGAGCAGCAGCGCCATGGGCTTGCCGACCGTGTTGCTGCGCCCGACGACGACCGCATGCTTGCCGCGCAGCGCGATGCCGGTGCTCTCGATCAGCGTCATGCAGCCCCAGGGCGTGCACGGGCGAAAGCCGGGCAGGCCGGCGACGAGGCGCCCGGCGCTCTCGACCGAGTAGCCGTCGACGTCCTTGCTCGCATCGATCGCCTCGATCACGCGCTGCGCCGAGATTTGCGCCGGCAGCGGCATCTGCACCAGGATGCCGTGCACCGAGGGGTCGGCGTTGAGGGCCGTGATCCGCGCCAGCAGCTCGGCTTCGCCGAGGGTGGCCGGATACGTTTCCTGCAGCGAGCGAACGCCGGCTTCGGCACTCGCCTTGACCTTGTTCCGGACGTAGACCTGGCTCGCGGGATCGTCGCCGACCAGGATCACCGCCAGCGTGGGCACGCGCCCCCCGGCGCCGAGGCGGGCGGCGCGGCGGGCGACGCCGGCGCGAACCTCGCGCGCGATCGCCGCGCCGTCGATCAGCCGCGCCGTCAAACCTTGCTCTGCGCGCCGAGCGCGATCTTCAGCAGGTCGGCGACCGTGTTCGCGTTGAGCTTTTCCATGATGTTGGCGCGGTGCGCCTCGACCGTCTTGATGCTGATGCCGAGGTCGTCGGCGATCTGCTTGTTCAGGCGCCCGGCGACGATGCGCTCGAGCACCTGCGCTTCGCGCGTGGTCAGGCGCGAGAGGAGGGCGTCGCGGCTGGCCGCCTCCTGGTGCTTGGAGAAATCGACGCGGGCGCGCTCGAGCATCTTCTCGACCAGCGCGACCAGCTCGTCTTCCTTGAACGGCTTCTCGATGAAGTCCTCCGCGCCTTTCTTCATCGTCGTCACCGCCATCGGCACGTCGCCGTGGCCGGTGATGAAGGTGACCGGAAGCGGCGAGCGACGCTCGAGCAGCTTGTCCTGCAGCTCGAGGCCGCTCATGCCGTCCATGCGGATGTCGGCGATCAGGCAGGCGACCTCGCGCGGGTCGAAGCGGGCCAGGAACGACTCGGCCGAGTCGAAGCACTTGACGCGGTAGTCCTTGCCCTCGAGCAGCCACTGCAGCGAATCGCGGACGGCCTCGTCGTCGTCGACGACATAGACGGTGCCGCGCTTGGGGATAAGGCTCATGCAGTGGCGGCCGCGGGGGCCGTGTGGACGGTGGTGGCGACCGGCAGCGTGAACGAGAAGCGGCAGCCGACGGGGGTGTCGCCATTGTAGAGGTTGACCGCCTTGATCCGGCCCTGGTGGCTCTCGATGATCGAGCGGCACAAGCTGAGGCCGATGCCGAGGCCGTCGACCTTGGTCGAGAAGAACGCTTCGTACATGCGGCGGATGACCTCGTCCTTCAGCCCCGGCCCCTTGTCACTGACGGTGAACTCGATGACGTCGCCTTCCTCGGCGGTGTGGCGCGGCACGACGCGCAGCTCGATGCGCCGACGCGGCGTCGGCAGCTGCGCGTTGTCGATCGCCTCGGCGGCGTTCTTGAGCAGGTTGAGGACGACCTGCTCGATCAGGATCGGATCGACCATCAGCGGCGGCAGCCGCTGCGCGACATAGGTCTGGATCGCGACGTTCCTGCGCCTCAGCTCGATGCCGGCGAGATCGACGGCGTCGTCGACGATGGTCTGCGCCGAGCTCTTCTGCCGCTGCGGCTCGCTCCGCTTCACGAACGAGCGGATGCGGTGGATGATCTGGCCGGCGCGCTCGGCCTGGCGCGAGGTCTTCTGCAGCGCGGCGATCAGGTCGTCCTTGGCGATGGCGTTGTTCTCGACCCGCGTCACCATGCCGTTGCAGTAGTTGGTGATCGCCGTCAGCGGCTGGTTCAGCTCGTGCGCGACCGACGACGCCATCTCGCCCATCGTCACCAGGCGGCTCGTCACCTGCGCCTTCTCGGCCTGGCTCGCCGCCACCGCCTCGGCGCTGCGCCGCTCGGTGATGTCGGTGGCGATCAGCATCTGCGCGAGCCGGCCGTCGGTCCATTGCAGGTAGCGGGCACGAACGTCGAACCACTTGCCGAGCGACTCGACGAACACCTCGCGCGAATCCGATCCCGCGGCGGTCAGCTCCTGCGTCGGCAGGCCGCTGAGGCCGTCGACGGCGTCGTCGCCGTCGGCCTGCGCAAGCAGCGACGAGTCGCCGCCCGAGAGCAGGGCGTGGCCCTTCGATTCGGCGCCGAACCAGAGCCGGTACGAACGATTGGCGAACAGCAGCTCGCCCTGCTGGACCGAGAGCACCGAGACCGCGGCGTCGAGGCCCTCGAGCACGGTCGTGAAGCGCTCGTGCGACGCCGTCAGCTGGTCGCGGATCCGCTTGGCCTCGGTGATGTTGGTCATCGACGTCATCCAGC
>JBDTPG010000019.1:0-33697 GCA_039932815.1 Caldimonas sp. | reverse complement strand
AGGACCTCGGCAACGCCGCCTGCTTCCTGTGCAGCGACGAGGCGTCGATGATCACGGGCGTGGCGCTGGAAGTCGACGGCGGGCGCTGCATCTGAGGGGCTAGTAGCCGGCGGCGACGTTCTCTCGTCTACGCCCTATTCCGGTAAGCCTGCGTGCCTCAACGCATTGGCATAGCGCTCGAAGTCCGCGTCGCGCCTGAGCGGCACTTGGGCCCTCAGAGGCCTGAGCGTCGCATTGGGCGCGAGCCGCAAGAACTGGTCGATCGACTGCCTGGCCTCGTCGATGCGACCCATCTGGCTCAAACATGCTGCACGAAGCCGATACGGGCCGGGAAAGCTCGGCCGTTCGCGGAGCGATCGCTCCGCCAGATCGAGCGCTTCCTCGTTGCGGCCGAGCAGGAAAGCGGCAAAGCCGAGGAAATAGATCCACAGGAACGTAAACCGATCGATCGGACTTAGCCGCAGGGCTTCCTTGAGCGAAGTCACCGCTTTCTCTGCCTCACCTGAATAGATCAGAGCCAGGCCGAGATTGCCGTGCGTCCATGTAAAGCTCGGGTTGAGAGCCACGGCGGCATGCAGACGCTCCAAGGCGCTGTCGTGCTGCCCCAGGAAAAGCTCCGTGCTCCCCAGTGCGTTCTGTGACACCTCGTCCCGGGCATCGAGAGACACCGCTCTGCGCGCCACCTCGTTGGCGGCAATGAACGACTGGCCGGCCGAGGCGCTCCAGCCGAAGACCGCGTCGTAGATGTGTGCGAAAGCCGCGATGTTGAGGCCCGCGGTATCGCCAGGATCCTGGTCGGCCGATTTCATCGCCAGCCGCAGCGCCTCGGCATTGTCCTCGCGGGTGAGCTGCGCCAGGTGCCACTGCGCTCGCACCGCAGCTTCCCAGGCATCGAGGCTTCTCGGATCCTTGCGGCGCGCGCGCTGCATCTCGGCATCGAGCATTTGCGGCGCGACGACGCCGACGATGTCGCGCGTGATTTCGTCCTGAAGGGCGAACAGGTCCGTGAGGTCGCGATCGTATTTCTCCGACCAGAGGTGCATGCCACCGATGGCGTCGATCAGCTGCGCCGTGATGCGCACGCGGCTGGCGGCGCGGCGGACGCTGCCCTCGAGCACATAGCGGACCCCGAGCTCGCGTCCGACCGTCCGGATGTCGATCGCCTTGCCTTCGTAGGCGAAGCTGGAATTTCTCGCAATGACGAACAGGGCGCGCACCCGCGATAGCGCCGTGATGAGGTCTTCGACCACGCCGTCGGCGAAGAACTTCTGCTCCGGGTCGCCACTCATATTGGCAAACGGCAGCACTGCAATCGAGGGCTTCTGCGGAAGCGACAGGTCGATCACCCCGGATACGCCCAACGGTCGGGTGGCGACGCTGCCCTGGGCGGACACCTCGAAAACGCGCACCGCATGGGCGATGTTCTTGACTCGCTGCTCGCCCCGATCGACAAACTGCGCCACCACCTGGTTCTGAACCGCGCCGCGCACAGCATCGGAGACCGCCAGGGCACCGGGTGAGGCCAGCTCCTGGAGCCTGGCGGCGATGTTCACGCCGTCACCGTAGATCGTGCCGTCTTCTTTCTCGATCACGTCTCCGAGGTGCACGCCGATCCGGAAGCGCATGCGCTGCTCTTCGGGCGTGCTCCGCGTCAGGGCAGCCAGTTCCTGCTGCACGGCCAGTGCGGTCAAGACGGCTCCGGCGGCCGTCTCGAACACGGCCAGCACCGAATCGCCCGCCATGTCGATGACACGCCCGTGCGCGGATTCGATCTGTTCCCTGAACACCCCGCGCGCTGCGTCCAGCGCCACCACCGTGGCGCGTTCGTTGGCGGCCATAAGACGGGAATAGCCCGCCACGTCGGCGGCCATGATGGCGGCGAGGCGTTGCTTCAGCGATGCGCCGGCGTCATCGTCGCCGACGACCGTGGCATTGAACCGGTAGCCGCGCCCGGAAACGGTGGCGATCGCCTCGGGCCCGAGCAGCCGGCGCAACGTGCCGATCTGCACCGCCAGGTTGTTTTCCTCGACCACCAGGCCGGGCCAGACCAGGTCCAGCAGCTCCGCCTTGGTCACGACCCGGTCGCGCCGTTCGGCCAAAGCCAGCAGCAGATCGAACGCCCGGGCCCCCAGGGTCACCGGCTTGCCGTCCTGCAGCAGACGGCCGCGGCGAGCCTGCAGCTCGAAGCGGCCGAATTTCAGCGCCGAGGAATCGTCCATGGCTCCGAGTCTGATTCATAACGCTTCAGAACGTTGTAGGCCGGCTTCAGGACTTGGCCCGCCTCGCTGCCGAAGATGGCGTCACCCATCTACCACCACGCAGTCCGCCATGTGCAGCAGCCACTACACCCCCTTGTCCGGCATGACGCGTCTGATCGCCGCGGCCCTCGCCCCCATCCTCACGTTCTCGACCTTCGCTGCGGTCGCGGTCGGTCTGACCGACGGCGCCGCGTCGCCGCAATGGGCCGCTGTCGTGCCCGCCGCCAGCGCTGCCCTTCACCCGGTCTGACGCGCGCCGCGCGTCTACGGCCGCCACCGCCCAACCCACGACAGGAGAACCGCAATGCCGCGATTCGTGATCGAACGCAATTTCCCGGCCGGCTTGGCCATCCCGATGACTGCCGAAGGTGCCGCCGGCTGCGCGAGCATCGTCGCCCGCAACGCCGAGCGCGGCGTGACCTGGGTGCACTCGTACGTGAGCTCGGACAAGACGCGCACCTACTGCGTGTACGACGCGCCGTCGCCCGACGCGATCCGCGAGGTGGCCCACCTCAACGAGCTGCCGGTCGGCAGCATCACCGAGGTGACGGTGCTCGATCCCTACTTTTATCACTGAGCGATGACATCGCATGGAGAACGCAATGAAGATCGAAATCCTCTCCCCCGGCTCGACGCGGCTGCGCCGCGACTTGCGCCCGTTTCGCCGCATTCCGGGCGCCGCCGCTGTGATCGCGCTCTCGCTCCTGGCGAGCGCGATGCAGCCCTCCGTGGCCCACGAGCACGGCTCGCCGTCCTCCCCCGCAGGCTCCTCGCCGTTGGTCGAGAAGGTCCGCCATGCGACGGCCCGTTACCAGGACATCAATATCGCGCTCGGCGAGGGCTGGGTCCAGGCCACCCCTTGCGTGAGCGGGCCGAACGAAGGCGCCATGGGCGTCCACTTCCTGAAGCCGGATCGCCTGCACGACGGCATTCTCAAGGCCGAGGAGCCTGAAATGCTGATCTACGAGCCTGGTCCAGGGGGGACCTTCCGTCTGGTGGGCGTCGAGTACCTCGTGCTCGCGAGCGAATGGGCTGCCCGCAACGGGCCTGGCGTCGCAGCCTCCGTCGACGGCCACCTCGCCAACTTGATTCCCGAGCCCAATCGGTATGCGTTGCCAGCGCTCTATGAAATGCACGTGTGGGCCTGGCAGAACAACCCGAATGGGAACTTCGCCGACTGGAACTCGCGCGTGTCGTGCGATCGCCAGCGAGCACCCCAGTAAAGCGCCCACTTCGCGCGTCATGCGCCGGCGCGGTCGGCGACGCGTCGGGCGCAAATCAACCCATAGCGCGCGCCAAGACGACCAACTTCAGAAGCGTTCTGCGGGTAGTTTGGCGCAGTGGCCAGCTTTGGCCTGGCTTCGATGACCCGGACTGGAGACGAGGTGAGGATCGAGCGCACCCGTCAAAGACCCGACCGCGCAAGTATTTCGCGGGATTCCGCTTCGGTTCTTTCCCGCGCGCATTCCGAACGTGGCCATCAATGCGTGTCTACCAGACAGGGCTGTTCGCCTGCTGCCGTCGTGCCGACCCGTCTCCTGGCACCGCTCTTGCAGTGCAGCATTCCGAAGGCCCGGGTTGGACCCGAATAGGCGTTTGCCGGGCGGCGAATAGCATCGCCGCAGGCTGCCCCGCGCTGGTGCGCAGGGGCCGACTCCAGGAGACCCTGATGCAAGAAACCGAACTGCGTGCCCTGATCGAAGACGTCCGCACCGAAAAGCTGCCGCGGCGCAGCTTCATCGAGCGGCTGGTGGGCCTCGGCCTGAGCGCGCCGATGGCGTCGATGCTGCTGATGCACGCCGGCGTCGCGCAATCGCAACCCGCGCCCGTGTACAAGCCGACCAAGCGCGGCGGTGGCGGCGCGCTGAAGGTGCTCTGGTGGCAGGGCGCGACGCTCCTGCAACCGCACTTCGCGGGCGGCACCAAGGACCAGGAAGGCTCACGCATCTTCTACGAGCCCCTCGCCGTCTGGGACAACGACGGCAACCTGGTGCCGATCCTTGCCGCCGACATCCCGAGCGTCGCCAACGGCGGCGTGCTCGACGGCGGCAAGGTCGTCCGCTGGCGCCTGAAGAAGGGCGTCACCTGGCACGACGGCAAGCCGTTCACCGCCGACGACGTCGTCTTCACGTGGGAGTTCGCGCGCGATCCGGCCTCGGCGTGCGTGACGATCGGCGTCTACAAGGACCTGACCGTGACCAAGGTCGACGACTACACGGTGCTCGTGTCGTTCAAGAAGCCGACGCCGTTCTGGGCCACCGCCTTCGTCGCCGCTGAAGGGATGATCATCCCGAAGCACCTGTTCGGCCCCTACGCCGGCGCCAAGTCGCGCGACGCGCCGACCAATCTCAAGCCGATCGGCACCGGTCCGTACAAGTTCGTCGATTTCAAGCCGGGCGACATCGTCCTCGGCGAGATCAACAAGAACTACCACATGCCGAACCGGCCCTTCTTCGACACGATCGAGATGAAGGGCGGCGGCGACGCCACCTCGGCGGCGCGCGCCGTGCTGCAGACCGGCGAGTACGACTATGCCTGGAACCTGCAGGTCGAAGACGAGGTGCTGAAGCGCATGGAGGCGGGTGGCAAGGGCAAGGTTCACGTCGTCCCCGGCGGCGACATCGAGTTCATCCAGGTCAACATCACCGACCCCTGGAACGAGGTCGACGGCGAGCGCGGCAGCGTCAAGAGCAAGCACTTCGCCTTCAGCGACCCCAAGGTGCGCGAGGCGATGGCGCTGCTCTGCGACAAGAAGAGCATGCAGGAGTTCATCTACGGCCGCACCGGCTTCGCGACCGGCAACTTCATGAACAACCCGTCGCGCTTCAAGTCGCCGAACACCAAGTGGGAATTCAACGTCGACAAGGCGAATGCGCTCCTCGATGGCGCCGGCTGGAAGCGGGGCGCCGACGGCATCCGCGAGAAGGGCGGCAAGAAGTTGAAGCTCGTCTACCAGACCTCGATCAACGGCACGCGCCAGAAGGAGCAGGCGATCGTCAAGCAGGCGGCGCAAAAGGCCGGCATCGACCTCGAGCTGAAGTCGGTGACGGCGTCGGTGTTCTTCTCGTCCGACGTCGCCAACCCCGACACGTACCAGAAGTTCTGGTGCGACATGCAGATGTACACGACGACCATGACCGCGCCCGACGCCGAGCGCTTCATGGACCAGTTCAAGTCGGACGAGGTGTCGCAGAAGGCGAACAAGTGGCAAGGCCGCAACATCTGCCGCTACGTCAACCCCGAGTACGACAAGCTGAACGCAGCCGCGTCGTCGGAGCTCGATCCTGTCAAGCGAGCGGCGATGTACATCAGGATGAACGACATGGTCGTCAACGAGTTCATCGTCATCCCGCTGATCAGCCGGCCGCGCGTGCGCGGCGGCAACCTGAAGCTCGTGACGACGCTGTCGGGCTGGGACCTCGACTTCTCGGCGCTGCAGAACTGGTACCGCGAGTCGGCGCCGGCTTGAGACCTCGCGGCGCGGTGCCGGTCACGCCCGCGCCACGCCGCCGATACCGGCCCTAGCGCGCACAGGACCGCCGATGCAAGAAGAAGTCCTGCGGGCGCTGGTCGACGATGTACGCGCCGGGCGCACCGACCGGCGCGCTTTCGTCGCTCGCCTGGCCCGCCTCGGCCTTTGCGCGCCCTTCGCATCGCTGCTCCTTGCCTCGGCAGGGGTCGCGCAGACGCAGCCCCTGACCTATAAGCCGACCCGGCGCGGCGGCGGCGGGACGTTGAAGCTGCTCTTCTGGCAAGGGCCAACCCTGCTGAACCCGCACTTCGGGATCGGCGCGAAGGATCAGGAAGGATCGGCCCTCTTCTACGAGCCGCTGGCGCGCTACGACCCCGACGGCAATCTCGTCCCCGTGCTTGCCGCCGAGATCCCGAGCCGCGCCAACGGCGGCATCGCCGCCGACGGCCGCTCGACGGTGTGGAAGCTCAAGAAGGGCGTGCGCTGGCACGACGGGCGCCCGTTCACGGCCGACGATGTCGTCTTCAACTTCGCCTACGCGACCGACCCGCAGACCGCGGCGACCACCTTGGCGCAGTACGACGGCATCGCGGCGGCGACCAAGATCGACGCCGAGACGATCCGCTTCGACTTCCAGAAGCCGACGCCGCTCTGGCACCGGTCCGCCACGATCACGCTCGTTCCGAAGCACCTGTTCGAGGCATTCGGCGGAACGCGCTCGCGCGATGCGCCCGCCAACCTGCGTCCGGTCGGCACCGGGCCGTACCGCTTCGTCGACTTCAAGCCGGGCGACTTGCTGCGCGGCGAGATCAACCGCGACTATCACGCACCGATGAGGCCGCACTTCGACAGCGTCGAGCTGAAGGGCGGCGGCGATGCGAGCTCGGCGGCACGCGCCGTCCTGCAGACCGGCGAGTACGACTTCGCCTGGAACCTGCAGGTCGAAGACGACGTCCTGACGCGCATGGAAGCGAGCCGCAAGGGCCGCGTCGTCGCCTGTCCGAGCGGCGACGTCGAGGTCATCCAGATCAACCATGCCGACCCCTGGAGCGAGGTCGCCGGTGAACGATCGAGCCCGAAGTCGCGCCATCCCATCCTCGGCGACGGTGCGGTCCGCGAAGCCCTGACACTGCTGCTCGACCGCAAGAGCATCCAGGGTTTCGTCTACGGCCGCGCCGGCGTCGCGACGCCGAATTTCGTCAACAACCCGGCGCGCTTCAACAGCTCGAACGTCAAGGACGAGTTCAGCGTCGAGCGCGCCAACGCCGTTCTCGACGCGGCGGGCTGGAAGCGCGGCGGCGACGGCGTCCGCGAGAAGGGTGGCCGCAGGCTCAAGCTGCTGTTCCAGACCTCGATCAACTCGGTGCGCCAGAAGGTGCAGAACATCTACAAGCAGTCGTGCGCCAAGGCCGGCATCGAGCTCGAGCTGAAAGCGGTGACGGCGGCAGTGTTCTTCTCGTCCGACCTCGCCAACCCCGACACCTACGGCAAGTTTCTCGCGGACCTGCAGATGTACGCCGTCGCCGGCCGGCCGCCCGACCCGAGCGTGTTCATGCAGTGGTTCGTCTCCTGGCAGGCCACCGCCAAGGCGAACAAGTGGCAGGGCGTCAACCGCGGGCGCTGGCGCAACGACGAATACGATCGCATGTTCAGAGCGTCCGAGGCCGAGCTCGATCCGGTCAAGCGCACGGTGCTCCTGATCGCGATGAATGACCTCATTTGTCGCGAGCACGCGATCATCCCGGTCGTCTATCGGCCGTCGATGTACGGCGTCGCGCGTCAGCTCGTCGCGCCGCTTTCGGGCTGGGACACGGCGTTGAGCAGCATTGCCGAGTGGTACGCGGAAGCCTGAGCCGAGTCGAACCTTGGGCCCCTACCTCCTGCGCCGTCTCCTGAGCGTCCTGCCGGCCGTGCTCGGCATCAGCGTCGTGCTGTTCACCGTGCTCGCGCTCGCGCCCGGCGACCCGTTCGCCGAGATGGCGCTCAACCCGAACGTCCCCCCCGAGGTGCAAGCCAACCTGAGGAAGCAGTTCGGCCTCGACGATCCGATCTGGCAGCGCTACTTCCGCTGGCTGCTGGCGATGCTGCAGGGCGACTGGGGCTTCTCGTTCATCAGCCGGGTCGACGTCGACACCCTGATCTGGCAGCGCCTGCCGGTGACCCTCGCGGTCATCGGCGCCTCGCAGGTGCTCGCGCTGCTGATCGCACTGCCGGTCGGCATCTACTCGGCGGCGCGTCCCTACTCTTGGTTCGACCGCATCGCCAGCACGCTCGCGTTCATCGGCTTCTCGCTGCCGACGTTCTTCACCGGCCTGCTGCTGATCCTTCTCTTCTCGATCAAGCTCGACTGGCTGCCGTTCGTCTACCGTGCCGACCTCTCCGCCACCGGCTGGGCGTGGTGGTCGCAGCAGTTCAGGCAATCGATCATGCCGATCACGGTGCTCGGGCTGTTCCAGGCCGCCGGCTGGACGCGCTACGTGCGCTCGGCCACGCTCGACGTGATCCGGCTCGACTACGTGACGACGGCGCGCAGCAAGGGCCTGAAGGAGCGCGCCGTGATCCTCAAGCACGTCGCCCGCAACGCCATGATCCCGGTAGTGACCCTGGTCGCCCTGACGATGCCCCAGATCTTCGGAGGCGCGGTCATCACCGAGCAGATCTTTCGCGTGCCAGGCATCGGCTCGCTGCTGATCGACGCGATCCAGCGCAATGACACGCCGGTGGTGATGGCGGTGACCTTCGTTTCCGCCTGCCTCGTGATCCTCTTCAACCTCATCGCGGACATCCTCTATGGCTGGCTCGACCCCCGCATCAGCTACCGCTGAGCCGGTCCTCGCCTCGGCGACGCTGCCGCGCCGGAGCGTGTCGCTCTCGGCGGAGGCGTGGCGACGCTTCAAGCGTCACCGGCTGGCGGTGCTCGGCCTCTGCGTGCTCATCCTGATGGTCGCGATGGTCGCGTTCGGGCCGCTGCTGTGGCGGGTGCAGATCAACGAAATCGATTTCAGCGCCCGCCTGAACACGCCGACCCCGAACCACCCGTTCGGCACCGACGATCTCGGCCAGGACATCTTCGCCCGCATGCTGTATGGCGGCCGGATCTCGCTCGCGGTCGGACTCTCGGCGATGCTGATGGCGATGCTCGTCGGCGTCACGATCGGTGCCATCGCCGGCATCTCGCGCGGTGCCGTCGACGGCGCGCTGATGTGGCTCACCAACCTGTTCCTGGCGCTGCCGCAGCTGCCGCTGCTGCTGATCCTCATCTATCTGTTCCGCGATTCGTTGAAGAGCGCGTTCGGCCCCGAAGTCGGCGTCTTCGTCCTGGTCGTGCTCGTGATCGGCGGCTTCGGCTGGATGTCGGTGGCGCGCCTCGTGCGCGCGCAGTTCTTCTCGCTGCGCGAGAAGGAGTTCGTCGAGGCCGCGCGCGCGTTGGGCGCGTCGACGCGGCGCCAGGTCGTGCGCCACATCCTGCCGAACTCGCTCGGACCCGTGATCGTCGCCGGCACCATCAATGTCGCCGCGGCGATCATCGCCGAGTCGACGCTGTCGTTCCTCGGCCTCGGCTTTCCGCCCGACATCCCGACCTGGGGCCGGATCCTCTTCGACAGCAAGGAGTACCTCGACATCGCGCCGCACTGGGCGCTCTTTCCCGGCACCGCGATCTTCCTCGCCGTGCTCTGCATCAACTTCGTCGGCGACGGTCTGCGCGATGCGCTCGATCCGCGCCGGGTCCTCTGATGACGGGGACGATCCGGCCGATGCTGGTGACGTCGCGCTCACGCGACGCGTCAACGCGCGCGCCCGTCGTCGACGAGCCCGCGCTGCTCCAGATCAAGGGCCTGAAGACGCACTTCAAGACCGACGACGGCTGGCTGCACGCCGTCGACGGCGTCGACCTGACGATCGATCGCGGCGAGACGGTCTGCGTCGTCGGCGAGTCGGGTTGCGGCAAGACGGTGACGGCGATGACGGTGCTGAAGCTCCTGCCGATGCCGCCCGGCAAGATCGTCGCCGGCGAGGTGCTGTGGAAAGGCCGTGATCTCGTCACCGCGAGCAACGACGAGATGCGCCGCGTCCGCGCGAAGGAGATCGCAATCATCTTCCAGGAGCCGATGACCTCGCTCAACCCCGTCTACAGCGTCGGCGAGCAGATCGCCGAGAGCCTGCGCCTGCACGAAGGCCTGAGCCGGAAGGCGGCGATGGCGCGCGCCGTCGAAATGCTCGCGCTGGTGCGCATCCCGACGCCGCAGCAGCGCGTCGACGACTACCCGCACCAGTTCTCGGGCGGCATGCGCCAG
Source organism: Caldimonas sp. (assembly GCA_039932815.1). Taxonomy (GTDB): domain Bacteria; phylum Pseudomonadota; class Gammaproteobacteria; order Burkholderiales; family Burkholderiaceae_C; genus Schlegelella_A. The sequence goes on along the minus strand of JBDTPG010000019.1, from coordinate 23,672 downwards.
CGCGTGATGATCGCGATCGCGCTCGCCTGCAATCCGCAGCTGCTGATCGCCGACGAGCCGACGACCGCGCTCGACGTCACGATCCAGGCGCAGATCCTCGATCTGCTCTCCGAGCTGAAGGAGCGGCTCGGCATGGCGATCATGCTGATCACGCACGCCATGGGCGTCGTCGCCGAGGTTGCGCAGCGCGTGATCGTGATGTATGCCGGCATGGTCGTCGAGGAGGCGCGCGTCGAGTCGCTGTTCGCGCGCCCGCGCCACCCGTACACGCAGGGGCTCATTCGCTCGATCCCGCGCATCGACACGGCGGCGCTGCAGAAGGTGCGGCTCGAGCAGATTCCCGGCACCGTGCCCAAGCTGATCGAGCCCGGCGAGGGTTGCCGCTTCGCGGCGCGCTGCAAGTACGCCGAGCCTGCGTGCGTCGCGGCGACGCCGGCGCTGCGCGAGCCGGTGCCGGGCCACAAGGTGCGCTGCATCTTCGACATCCTGCCGAGCGGCGAGAAGGTGCTGGCATGAGCGTCTCCGCACGGCCGCTCCGAAGGGGACGTTCCGTCCCGCTCGGCGGGACCGGCCGCAGGCCGAGGGTGCACCGATGAGCGTCTCCGCCATTCCCGCCGGCGCGCCGCTGCTCCGGGTCAAGGATCTGGTCAAGCGCTTCCCGATCACGGGCGGCTGGCTGGGTCGCGAGGTCGACAGCGTCCACGCGGTGAGCGGCGTGAGCTTCGACCTCGCCGCGGGCGAGACGCTCGGCGTCGTCGGCGAGTCGGGTTGCGGCAAGAGCACGACCGGCCGCTGCATCCTGCGCCTGATCGAGCCGACCTCGGGCGAGGTCTGGTTCGAGGGCAAGGACGTCACCCACGCGAACAAGAGCGAGCTGCGCGCGCTGGCGCGCGACATGCAGATCATCTTCCAGGATCCGTACGCATCGCTCAATCCGCGCATGACGGTCGGCGCGATCGTCGGCGAGGCGCTGACGATCCACAAGCTGACCAGGAACCGCGCCGAGTACGACGCGCGCATCGTCGATCTGCTCGAGACGGTGGGCCTCAACGCCGATCACATGCGCCGCTATCCGCACGAGTTCTCGGGCGGACAGCGCCAGCGCATCGGCATCGCCCGCGCGCTCGCCGTCAGCCCCAAGCTCGTCGTCTGCGACGAGGCCGTGTCGGCGCTCGACGTCTCGATCCAGGCGCAGGTCATCAACCTGCTCGAGGACCTGCAGGGCAAGTTCAACCTCACCTACATCTTCATCGCCCACGATCTGTCGGTGGTCGAGCACATCAGCGATCGGGTCGCCGTGATGTACCTCGGCCGCATCGTCGAGATCGCGTCGGCCAGGCGCCTCTACACGCAGCCGCTGCATCCGTACACCGAAGCCCTGCTGTCGGCGGTGCCGATCCCCGATCCGCAGGTCAAGAGGAAGCGCATTCCGCTCCAGGGCGACGTGCCGAGCCCGATCCGGCCGCCGACGGGGTGCCACTTCCACACGCGCTGTCCGATCGCCCAGTTCCCGATCTGCAGCACGGAGGTGCCGGAGCTCAAGGAGAGCGGCGAAGGGCACCGCGTCGCGTGTCATTTCCGCGGCTGAGTCGATGAGGCTCGCGTTCGCGGTGCTCGCCGCGATCTGCCTGCAGGCGTGCGCGCTCGCGCCGCCGGCGGCCGACGCGGCTGCCGACATCGCCCGGCTGACGCGGCAGTCGAACGCCTGGGACGAGGCGATCGTGCGCAAGGACGAGCGCGCCATCGCCGCCAACATGGCCGACGACTTCCGCCAGATCGACGGCGACGGCGACGTCGAGACGAAGGCGTCCTTCGTCGCCGGCCTGATGGACAAGGGCCTGAGCATCGATCCCTACACGGTGGAGGAGCTCGACGTTCGCCTCTTCGGCGACACCGCGCTCCTGAGTGGGCGCACGCGGATGACGGGTCGGTCGAACGGCAAGCCGTTCGCTTCGCACTACCGCTACATCGACGTCTACGTGCGCCGCGGGGGCGCGTGGAAGATCGTCAGCGTCCAGATCACCCGGCTGGCGAAGTAGAGTCGGCACGATGCCGAAGCCGTCGCACCGCGCTCACGTTCACGTTCACGTTCACGTTCACGCCTTTGCCGCGCTGCTGCTCGGTGCCGCGCTCGCCGGCACCGCGTTCGGCGACGACCTGAAGCTCGGCGCGGCCCGCGTCAGGTTCGCCAGCGTGGCCGAAGGCCAGGCGGTTATCGGCGTCAGCGATCCCTGGGTCGAGGCGACGAGCGACTTCCAGCGCGCCGCGGTGCTCGGCGTCGCGCCGCCGGTGTCGACCGAGCGTCTGCTCGCGTTCTCCGCGTCGACCGTGCTGCCGTGGCCGGCCGATCAGGAAGCGCGCTGGCGCCGCGCGCTCGAGACGATCGCGCCGCGCCTCCTCGAGCTGCGCGTGCCGCTTCCCGACGAGATCCTGCTCGTCGACACCGACGGCCGCGACGCCGCCGGCGCGCCCTACACGCGGGGCCGCGCCGTCGTCCTGCCGAGCGCCGGCATCCCCTCGGGCCCGCCGGGCCCCGGCGACACCACGCTGCTCGCCCACGAGCTGTTCCATGTCGTCTCGCGTCACGATCCGGCGCTGGCGACGCGCCTGTACCAGACGATCGGCTTCGCGAGCGCAGCGCCGCTCGAATGGCCGGCGGCATGGCTGCCGCTGCGCATCGCCAACCCCGACGCGCCGTTCGACCGCCATGCGATGCCGGTCGCGATCGACGGCCGGGCGACGCAGGTGATGCCGCTCCTCGTCGCGCGGCGCAGCGAGCTTGCGCCGGGCGAGACGTTCTTCAGCGTCATGGACGTCCGCCTGCTCGAGGTCACGACGCGAGACGGCCGGACGCTGCCCGTGCTTCGCGACGGCGAGCCGCTCTGCATCCGCCGGGGCGCGTGAGGGACTACCTCGACAAGCTCGGCGGCAACACCGGCTACATCATCCATCCCGAAGAGACGATGGCCGACAACTTCGCGCTCCTCGTCACCCGTGGTGTCGCGCGCAATCCAGCGCTGCTCGATCGCATCGAAGCAGTGCTGCGAGCGCGTTGACGGGACCCGACTACCTCTTGACACACGCCCGCGCCTTGCGGGCGCAACATTTGCCGTTGGCACGGATCGACGCATTGCCGCGGCGAGACGACAGCAGGATGGGGCAACGATGACACTTTCGAATCGACTCGGCAGCGTGCCGACGGTGCTGTGCGTGGCCGCGCTGGGCGCCTGCGGCGGCGGCTCCGAAGACAACGCGGCGGTGGCCAACGTGCCGCCCTCGGTGACCTTGGCGGCGCCGGCGAACGGCACGCCGGGCAACGCCGTCGCGCTGACCGCGACCGCGTCGGACAGCGACGACGGCGTCGCGAAGGTCGAGTTCTTCGACGGCAGCACGCTTCTCGGCGAGGACACGACCTCGCCCTACTCGTTCGCCTGGACGCCGTCGACAGCAGGCCCGCACACGATCACCGCGCGCGCCACCGACACGCGCGGCGCGGCGACGACCAGCGCGGCCGCGACGGTGCTCGTCGTGCCGCCGCCGCCCGCGCTCGACGGCGTCGCGCCGACCGCGGCGCTGGCGGCGCCGGCGAACCTCGCAGGCGGGCTCACCGGCGCGATCGCCGTCGCCGCGACCGCGACCGACAACGTCGCCGTCGCCAGCGTCGAGTTCCAGGTCGACGGCCTCGCGATCGGCGCCGCCGACACCACCGCGCCCTACGCGACCACGCTCGATGCCAGCCTCTACCCGGCCGGCCAGCACGTGCTGCGCGCGCGTGCGACCGACACCTCGGGCAACGTCTCGGCGTGGTCGACGGCCCTGGTCCAGATCGGCGGCACCGCGACCCGGCCGGGCGGCTTCACCCGCAACGAGGGCTGGCTCGTCGGCCTGACGAGCGCGACCGCTTTCGCGCAGGCGCCCGACGGGCGGCTCTTCGTCGCCGAGCAGGGCGGGACGCTGCGCGTCGTCATGAACGGCGCACTGCTGGCGACGCCGTTCGCGACCGTCGCCGTCGATTCGGCCGGCGAGCGCGGCCTGATCGGCGTGGCACTCCATCCGGGATTCGCGAACAACGGCTGGGTCTACATCTACTCGACGCGCTCCGTCGGTGGCGTCTCGCACAACCGCATCAGCCGCTTCACCGCAGCGGGCGACGTCGCCGCCGCGGCCAGCGAAATCGTCATCCTCGACTTGCCCAACCTGTCCGGCGCGACCAACCACAACGGCGGCGGCATGCACTTCGGCAGCGACGGCAAGCTCTATGTCGGCGTCGGCGACAACGCCAACGGCGCACAGGCGCAGAACCTGGCGCTGCCGTTCGGCAAGCTGCTGCGCCTGAACGAGGACGGCAGCTTCCCGACCGACAACCCGTTCTTCGCGACGCAGGCCGGCCTCGGCCGCGCCGTCTGGGCCTACGGCCTGCGCAATCCGTTCACCTTCGCGGTCCAGCCGGGAACGGGACGGATCCACATCAACGACGTCGGCGAGACGACGTGGGAAGAGATCGATCTCGGCAGCGCCGGCGCCAACTACGGCTGGCCGGGATCGGAGGGGCCCGACAACGTCGGCGCCGGCGTCACCGCGCCCCTCTTCACCTACAAGCACTCGGACGCGGCGCCGCCGGGCTCGGGGCCGGGCGGCTTCTTCAAGGGCTTCGCGATCGCCGGCGGCGCGTTCTATCCGGCCGCCGGCCCGTTCCCCGACGGCTATCGCGACCAGTACTACTTCGCCGACTTCGTCAGCCGCTTCGTCGGCCGCATCGACCTCGCCAGCGGCAACGCGGCGTATGCGTTCGCGACCCTCAGCGGCCAGCCGGTCGATCTGCTCGTCGGCAGCGATGGCGCGATCTACGTCCTGACGCGCAGCGGCGTGACGCGCATCAGCGCCCCCTGATCGCGACACGCCCGCCGGCGCGGCCATCGCCTGCCGGGCGAGTGGGTCCGTCGTCGTCGCGACGCGCACCCATCAGGCCGCCTGATCGGCAGGCTCGGCGCCCGCTTCCTGCCCGGCAGACGGTGTCGCGGCGTAGCTCGGCAGCATCAGCGCGGCGAGCCCGGCGGCAATGAGGGCGCAGACGGCACCGACGCCGAAGGCGAGCTGGTAGCCGGCGTTGAGGGCGGCGATCTCCGTTGCGCCGCGCGCAGTCGCGGTGTCGGTGTAAAGCGCGGCCAGGCTTGCCAACACGGCGAGGCCGAGCGCGCCGCCCATCATGAACGACGTGTTGACGACGCCCGACGCGAGCCCCGACTCGCTCTCGTCGACGTCGCTCATCGCCGCGAGCAGGAGCGGGTTGAAGGCGATGCCGGCGCCGAGGCCGAGCAGCAGCATGCCGGGCAGCACGTCGACGGCGATGCTGCCGTCGACCGGGGCGCGCGCGAACAGGGCGAGGCCGGCGGCGGCACAGAGCAGGCCGAAGGCGAGCGGCCCGCGCAGGCCGAAGCGATGGACGATGCGCGCCGACAGGCCGAGCGAGCAGACCGCCATGATGATGTTCGATGGCAGGAACGCGAGGCCGACCTGCATCGCCGAGCAGCCGAGGACGCGCTGCAGGTAGAGCGCGGAGAGGAAGAACCAAGCGAACATCGCCGCCGACCAGAGGATGCCGATCGCGTTGGCGGCGTTGAGCGTCTTCGACCGGAACAGGCCGAGCGGCATCAGCGGTTGCTCGACGCGGGCCTCGACGAAGAGGAAGACTGCGAACAGCAGCGCCGCGATCGCGAGCAGGCCGAGCGTTCGCGCCGACGCCCAGCCGGCGGCGTTGGCGCCGACGATCGCGTAGACCGCAAGCATCAGCGCCGCGGTCACCGTCACCGCGCCGGTGACGTCGAGGCGCGGCCGCTCCGGCGCCGTGCCGGCGTCGGGCAGCAGGGCGAGGCTCAGCGCGACGACGCCGGCGCCGATCGGCAGGTTGACGAGGAACACCCAGTGCCAGTCGTAGACGTCGGTGAGGACGCCGCCGAGAAGGACGCCGATCGAGCCGCCGCCGGCACAGACGAAGCCGTAGACGCCCATCGCCTTGGCGCGCTCGCCCGCTTCGGTGAAGAGGTGCATCAGGAGCGCGAGCGCGACCGCGTCGACGATCGCGCCGCCGATGCCCTGCACGGCCCGGGCGATCACCAGCGGCACCTGCGCGGTCGACAGGCCGCAGGCGAGCGACGCGGCGGTGAAGAGGACGATGCCGACCAGGAACACGCGGCGATGACCGTACAGATCGCCGAGCCGGCCGCCGAGGAGGAGAAAGCCGCCGCAGGTGAGCAGGTAGGCGTTGACGACCCACACCAGCGTCGTCTCGCTGAAGCCGAGGTCGCTGCGGATCGACGGCAACGCGACGTTGACGATGGTGACGTCGAGCACGACCATGACGACGCCGAGGCAGACGACGCCGAGGGCGAGCCAGCGGTGCGAGGAGGAAAGCGTGTCGGTCATGGAGCTCGAGCCCGCGGAACGGCAAAGTCGCCGATCCTAGTCGCGCGGCGAAGCGCGTTTTCGACAGCTAGGGCGCTTGCGGGCAATCGGCCGCGGTCCCTTTCGCGAAACGCCACTCGACCGCCGCCGGCTTGTCCTTGATCGTTCCCTCGATCCGCGCCAGCAGCTCCTCGCCTTCGCGCCAGTAGACGATGCGCGCCGGGAACACGTGCTCGGGATTGGTGAAGACGGCGCGCTGGGCACCGCTTTCGATCATGCGAAACGGCACCGCAGTGCGCCCCATCGGCGCGGCCCAATAGGTCCAGGTGTCGTCGCTGCGCGCGATGCGCAGGTACTCGAAGCTTGCCTTGCCTTTCGACGACGTCAGGTTGGCGCCGATCAGCATCTCGCCGCGCGGGCCGAGCCAGCGCTCCTCGACGATCTCGCCGTCCTTGCAGCGACGCCAGTCGCCGCCGAGCCACGACAGGTCGGGCAGCGGCGCGGCGCGCGCTGCGCCGGCCAGGACGAGCATCGACATGACGACGAAGACGCGCTTTTGCATCGAGGTCTCCCGCAAGGTGCGCGAGGATAGCCAGCGTCGACGACGGTGCCTTGTAGGTTTGCGACAGCTCAGCGGTCGCTCGCCGCCAGGCTGGCCGCCAATCCTCGACCGCGCGCCGACCACTGCGAGGGCGCACTGCCCAGCAGGCGGCGGAAATCGCGCGCCATCTGCGGATGATCGAAGAAGCCCGCGGCCTGCGCACGTTCCGACCAGCTCGACCACGGCGCGTCGCGCAGCGCCTCGAAGACGCGGCGCAGGCGGGCGACGACGGCGAGCGTGCGTGGCGAGATGCCGACGACCTCGGCGAAGCGGCGCTGCAGCTGGCGCTCGCCGAGACCCGAGAGCGCGCCGAGCTCGGCGAGCGCGACGCGGCCCTCGCTCGCCAGCAGTCGCTCGACGCAGGCCTCGACCGCGCGGTCGCGGCGACCGCCGCGCAAGGCGACCTGCGCGGCGACGTAGCGGTTCAGGGCGGCGATCCGTGCGCCGGCGTCGGTCGCGGTGCGGAGCTGGGCGGCCAGCCCGGTCGCGGCGGCGTTGCCGTGCAGCGCCGCGAGGTCGAGGCGAACGTCGGTGCAAGACGCCAGCGGCACGCCGGCGAAAGCCCAGGCGCCGGCCGGCTTGAAGCGAACGCCGACGACGGCGACCGCGCCGCGCGAGCGCAGCAGCAGCGGCCGCGTCAGCTGGCCGGCGAAGAGGAGCGGCGCCTGGGCGTGCCAGGCGCCGTCGCTGGCGCGCTCCTCGTACGGACGACCGCCGTGTGCGATCAGCTCGCAGCGCCCGTCGGGTGGCACCGCCTGCTCGACGCCCGCTTCCTCTCCTTCGAAGAGCCAGCTGCAGTGGACGTGGGCGGCGAGTGCCGGATCGGCAGCGTGCTCTTCGTAGCGCGGCGCCATCGCAGCCGTCGCGGGCTCAGCGGTCGAGTGCGTCGTCGAGCACTTCGATCCAGTGCCGGACGTGAGTCGTCGTGCCGCTCTGCAGATGCTGGATGCAGCCGATGTTGGCGGAGACGATGGTCGCCGGCGCCAGCTCGTCGAGGTGGGCGAGCTTGCGGTCGCGCAGCGCGTTGGCCAGCTCGGGCTGCAACACGGAGTACGTGCCGGCGGAGCCGCAGCACAGGTGCGCCTCGTTGTTCGCGACGCGGACGTCGAAGCCGAGCGCGTTCATCCCGGTTTCGACGCCACCGCGCACGCGCTGGCCGTGCTGGAGCGTGCACGGCGGATGAAACGCCAGGCGCACGCCTTGTCCCGCGTTGACCTTTCCTTGCAGTGACGGAACGAGATCCGGCAACAGCTCCGACACGTCCCGGGTCAGGTCGGCGATGCGGCCGGCCTTCGTCGCGTACCGCGGGTCGTGGGCGAGCGAATGGCCGTACTCCTTGACGGTCACGCCGCAGCCCGAGGCGTTCATGACGATCGCCTCGACCGCACCGCTCAGCACCATCGGCCACCAGGCATCGATGTTCCTGCGCATGTGAGCGAGCGCGCCGTCGTGGTCGCTCAGGTGCAGGCGGATCGCGCCGCAGCAGCCGGCGTCGGCGGCGACCAGGGTCTGGATGCCCGCCGCATCGAGGACGCGCGCGGTCGCGCTGTTGACGTTGGGCATCATCGACGGCTGGACGCAGCCGAGCAGCATCAGCACCTTGCGCGGATGCTCGCGCGTCGGCCAGCGCTGCGCGCCGGCGGCACCGGGTGCGGGCACCTTGGCCTGCAGCGCCGCCGGCAATGCCGCGCGAACCGCCTGGCCGATCTTCATCGCCGGGGCGAACATCGGCGAGGTCAGGCCTTCCTTGAGCGTCCAGCGCAGCGCGCGCTCGCCGGCGGGGCGCGGCACCCGCTCGTCGACGATGCGCCGGCCGATCTCGACCAGGTTGCCGTACTGCACGCCCGAGGGGCACGTCGTCTCGCAGTTTCGGCAGGTCAGGCAGCGGTCGAGGTGAAGTTGCGTCGCCCGCGTCGGCGCGTGCCCCTCGAGGACCTGCTTGATCAGGTAGATGCGGCCGCGCGGCCCGTCGAGCTCGTCGCCGAGCAGCTGGTAGGTCGGGCAGGTGGCGGTGCAGAAGCCGCAGTGCACGCACTTGCGCAGGATCGCCTCGGCCTCGATGCCGTCGGCGGTGCCGGCGAATTGAGGAGCGATGTCCGTCTGCATTCGCTGAGATTGTCGTCAGAGACCGGGGTAAAGGCGGCCCGGATTCAGAATGCCCTTGGGATCGAACGATCGCTTCAGGCGTTCATGGATCGCGCGCAGCGGCGGCGGCAGCGGGGCGAACGCAGCGATCGATCTGTCGCGGCTGCGAAACGCGGTCGCGTGGCCGCCCACCGCAGCCGCAGCCTCGCGCACCTGCACTGCCGGCAGCGCGGTCGCGAGCCAGCGCTGCGCGCCGTGCCACTCGATCAGCTCGTCGCCGGCGAGGGCGAGAAGCGGCGCGGTCTGCGGCAGCGACAGGCGCCAGAGGGTGGCGTCTTGATGCACGATGGCGTCGTCGGCGGCGACGAAGAAAGGATCGGTGTGATCGCGCAGGCTTTGCCAGAACGGCGCCGCCTCGCTTGCCGCAATCGCTTCGCCGCCGAGAACGCGCGCGGCTTCGGCGACGGCCGCGCCCGCGCCGCGAAGGCGGACGATCAGGCTGCCGTTCCACCACGCGCTCGCATCGAGCGGCAGCGGCCGCGCGCCCCAGCCGTGCAGGAGCGCGAGCGCTTCGCCCGGCTTGCAGTCGAAGCGCAGCGTCGCCTCGGCGGGGGCCCGCGCCAGCACCTTCAGCGACACCTCGACGATCACGCCGAGGATGCCGAGCGAGCCGGCGATCAGGCGCGAGACGTCGTAGCCGGCGACGTTCTTGATGACGCGGCCGCCGAAGTGCATCAGCTCGCCGGTGCCGCCGACGAGCGTGACGCCGAGGAGGTGGTCGCGCAGCGAGCCGGCCGCGGCGCGCGACGGTCCCGAGAGGCCCGCAGCGACCATGCCGCCGACCGTCGATGCGGCGCCGAAGCGCGGCGGCTCGAACGGCAGGCACTGGCCCGCGGCGGCGAGAAGCGCTTCCAGCTCGACAAGCGTCATGCCGGCTGGCGCGGTGACGACGAGCTCGGTCGGCTCATGATCGGCGGCGCCAACCAGCGTGCGCACGTCGAGGACGTCGCCGATCGGCGTTTCGCCGTAGAAATCCTTGGTGCCGCCGCCGCGGATCCGGAGCGGCCGGGCCGAGGCGTGCGCCTCGCGCACGCGCTCCACGATCGCCGCGACGGCGGGATTCATGCAGGGGCCTTCAGAAGCGCGGCAGCTCGGGAAACGCGAGCAGGCCCCGCTTGACGTGCATGCGCCCGTACTCGGCGCAGCGGGACAGCGTCGGGATCACCTTGCCGGGGTTGAGCTTGCCGGCCGGATCGAAGGCGCGCTTGACGCCTTCCATCTGCAGGCGCTCGGCCGGCGCGAACTGGACGCACATCGACGACAGCTTCTCGACGCCGACGCCGTGCTCGCCGGTGACCGTGCCGCCCATGGCGACGCTCAGCTCGAGGATCTCGGCGCCGAACGCCTCGGCGCGGTGCAGCTGCGCCGCGTCGTTGGCGTCGAACAGGATCAGCGGGTGCAGGTTGCCGTCGCCGGCATGGAAGACGTTGACGCAGCGCAGCGCGTGCTTGGCTTCCATCCCGGCGATCGCGATCAGCATGTCGGCGAGGCGCTTCCTCGGGATCGTCGAGTCCATGCACATGTAGTCGGGGCTGATGCGGCCGCTCGCCGGAAACGCGTTCTTCCTGCCGCTCCAGAAACGCAGCCGCTGCGCTTCGCTCGCGCTCGCTTCGATGCGCGTCGCGCCGCAGGCGCGCAGCACCTCGGCCATGCGGACGATCTCCTCTTCGACAGCGCTGGCGCTGCCGTCGCTCTCGCAGAGCAGGATCGCGGCGGCGTCGAGGTCGTAGCCGGCGTGGACGAAGCCCTCGACCGCGGCGGTCATCGGCTTGTCCATCATCTCGAGCCCGGCGGGAATGATGCCGGCGGCGATGATCGCCGCGACCGCATCGCCGGCGCGGCGAACGTCGTCGAAGCTGGCCATGATGCAGCGCGCCGTCTCGGCGAGCGGCAGCAGCTTGACCGTGACCTCGAAGATCACCGCCAGCATGCCCTCGCTGCCGATCACGGCGGCGAGCAGGTCGAGGCCGGGCGCGTCGAGCGCGTCGCTGCCGAACTCGACCGCCTCGCCGGCGGCGGTGAAGCCGCGCACCTTGAGAACGTTGTGCAGCGTCAGCCCGTACTTGAGGCAGTGCACGCCGCCCGAGTTCTCGGCGACGTTGCCGCCGATCGTGCAGGCGATCTGGCTGCTCGGATCAGGCGCATAGAACAGGCCGTACGACCTGGCGGCCTCGCTGATCGCCAGGTTGCGGACGCCGCATTGCACGCGCGCCGTGCGCGCGCTGCGGTCGATGGCGAGGATGCGATTGAACTTGGCAAGGCTGAGCGTGACGCCGAGCGGGTCGGGCAGGGCGCCGCCCGAGAGGCCGGTGCCGGCGCCGCGCGCGACCACCGGCACCTCGAGGCGATGGCAGATCGCGAGCACGTCGGCGACCTGTCGCTCCGTCTCCGGCAGGACGACGACGAGCGGCTGCTCGCGGTAGGCGGTGAGGCCGTCGCACTCGTACGGCACCGTGTCTTCACGCCGCCAGAGGAGGGCGTGCGCCGGCACCGCGGCCGCGAGGGCGCCGACGACCTCGACCTGGCGCCGGCCGCGGTCGGTCACCGAGAAGGCGGCGGCTTGCGGCAGCGGCGCGTTCACTGCAGAGCCGTCACGCCGTGGCGGGCCCGGCGCGGCGCCGCTTCGCCGGTCGCTTGGCCGCGGAGCCCGCGCCGGCTGCCTTCAGGCCGACGCTCTCGGCGGCACCCGCAACGGCGCGGGCGGGAGCGCCGGCGACCTTCTTCATCGTCTCGGCCGCGGCGTCGAACGACTGCTTCATCATGCCGCCGGCGAGCGACTTGGCGGCATCGGTGGCGCTGTCCTTCATGGCGGTGGTGGCGAGCTCGGCGAACTGGTTCGTGAGCGCGCCCCACCATTGCATCGGGTCGACCGCCGGCGCGGCCGCTTTCGTGGCGCTGATCGTCGGCTTCGCGACGCGCGGAATCGTCCGTGCAGCGTCGCCGCCGGCAGCGTCTTTCGCGGGCTTGATCTTCAGCGATTCGCTCAGCTCGCCCATCTGCACGTTCATCGATTTCAGCGTCGACAACGTCATTCGCTGCACCTCGAGCGCCTGGATCGTCGCGGCGAGCATTCGGGCGTTCTGCTCGAGCCAGTACTGGACGGTGCGCAGCTCGCCGATGCGCTTGTCGAGCTCGGCCGGATCGAGCGTCGGCGCGACCCACTGGCCGATTCCCGGCAGCGCCGAGCCCGCGTTCTTGACCAGGCTCTGCAGGAAGTCGAAGCCCGGAACGAGTTTGCCGAAGCCGCTGGCGTCGCTCATCGTGTCTCCTCTTGGTATGGCTGATTGTGGCCCGACCCCGAGCCGGCCCGCGACGCGCGATCAGCGGCCGAAGCGGACCTGCTCGACGGCGTAGCCGCGCTGGCGCAGCAGCGCCGGCAGGCCGCGCGCGCCGATCATGTGCAGGCTGCCGACCGCGGCGAACACCGACCTGCCGCCACCGTGGAGCGCGTCGATCGCGTTCGCCAGGAGCGGGTTGCGGTCGTCGAGGAGGCGCTTCATCGAGGCGCGCTCGGCGGCGGTGTCGAGGCAGCCGCACCAGCGCTCGTAGCTCTCGAGCTCGGCGAGGTTGCCGTCGGTCCAGGCAGTCGCCATGTGCGCGAGCAGCGCGACCGAGCGGCCGGCGTCGAGCTCGTCGAGGCCGCTGGTCACGAACTCGATCGTCGCGTCGCGGTTCGGCATGCGCAGCGCGGCGAGTTGCGCCTCGGGCGTCTCGAGCGAGGCGGTGGCCTTGCCGAGATCGCGCGCCATGAGGGCGAGCACGAGGTCGATCGCATACGACGGGTCGAGCCCCTGGCGGCGCGCCGCCATCACCGCCAGCGATGCGATCTGGAACTCGGGCGCGAAGTCTCGCCACTGCGCCGCATCGACGCACTCGGCGGTCATGCGGCGCTCGACCCGTGTCGCCAGCGCGGCGGGAAGTCGTTCATCGGGCCGTGCGCTGGCCGCCTTGACGAGTCGACCGCGCACGTCCGGGTCGAGCAGGTCGATCTCGAGGGCGAGCACGTCACTCCCTTCGAGCGCCGCCGTCGTGCGCGGACCGGGGAACATCCACGCCGGCCGCGCCGCGTGGATCGTCCCGTAGAGGTACGAGGTGCGTCCGTCCTTGACGATGCGCCAGAGGAAGCCGTGGTCCTCGGCCTGGCGCAGGCCGGCCTGGAAGCGATCGCTGTCGAGCGGGATCGCCGCGGGAGGACAGCCGGTCGGCGCGCTCGCCGGCTGCGCCTGGCCGCGCAGCGGGGCCAGCAGCGCGAGGCCGGCGGCGACAGCGGCGAAGAGCGAGCGGGTGTTGATCATGAGGGAGAGACTCCGGAGTTGAGGGCGGCACCGAGGTCGATCCTCAAGGCGCCGTCGCGTTGCTGCCAGTGCAGGCGGCCGAGCACGTCCATGCCGAGCAGCGCGCCGTCGAGGTTCGGCAGCGCGACCATGCGCAGGCGGTCGACGCGAACGCCGCCCTGCAACGCCAGGTCGGCGCGGACGACGCGCCCGGTGACCCAGCCGCCGGCGGTCGAGGAGCGCACCGTCTCCTCGCCGTTCAGGCGCAGCCGCTCGGCGAGCGCGGCCGGAATCGCGACGCCGCTGGCGCCGGTGTCGACCAGGAAGTCGACGCTGTGGCCGTTGAGCGTTCCCGGCCAGTGATAGTGGCCGTCGTCGCCACGGCGGATCTCGACGACGCCGCCCGTGCTGCTGAACGCCGACTTCTGCGCCTCGTGGCGCTGCCACTGGTAGGCGAGGAAGACGATCGCACCGAGAACGAGCCAGATGGTCGCGAACTTGAGCGTTCGCGGCAGGTCCTCGCTCATCCCTTGGCCACCTTCTGGTCGATGGCGCCGAAGATCGAGACGCCGTCGCCGTCCTTCATCTCGATCCGGATGGTGTCGCCGAAGCGCATGAACGGCGTCTTCGGGGCGCCGCCTTCGATGGTCTCGATGGCCCGCTTCTCGGCGATGCAGGAATAGCCACGTGCCCAGTCCTTGTTGCTGACCGTGCCGCTGCCGACGATCGAGCCGGCGCGCGCGTTGCGCGTCTTGCACAGGTGCGCGATCAGCTGGCCGAAGTGGAAGGTCATCTCCTCGCCGGCGTTGCACAGGCCGGCGCGCGCGCCGTTCCAGGTGCTCTCGAGGTCGAGGTGGAGCCGCCCGCCGCGCCAGGCCGCGCCGAGCTCGTCGGGCGTTACCGCGACCGGGCTGAACGCGGTCGCCGGCTTGCTCTGGAAGAAGCCGAAGCCCTTGGCGAGCTCGGCCGGAATGAGGTTTCTCAGGCTGACGTCGTTGGCGAGCATGACGAGGCGGATCGACTCGATCGCGGCGTCGGCCGAGATGCCCATCGCGACGTCGCCGGTGACGACCGCGACCTCGGCCTCGAAGTCGATGCCCCAGTCCTCGCTCAGGGCGACGACGTCGTCGCGCGGGCCGAGGAAGTCGTCGCTGCCGCCCTGGTACATCAGCGGGTCGGTCCAGAAGGTCTCCGGCATCTCGGCGTTGCGGGCGCGCCGGACGAGCTCGACGTGGTTGACGAACGCCGAGCCGTCGGCCCACTGGTAGGCACGCGGCAGCGGCGCCATGCAGCGCGCCGGCTCGAACGCGAAGGCGTGGCGCGTCTTGCCCTGGTTGAGCGAGGTCGCGAGGTCCTCGAGCTGCGGCGACAGGAAGTTCCAGTCGTCGAGGACCTGTTGCAGGCGAGTCGCGATCGCGCTGGCATAGTGGGCGGTCGCGAGGTCGCGCGAGACGACGACGAGCTGGCCGTCGCGCGAGCCGTCCTTGTAGGTGGCGAGCTTCATCGTGCAGGTGGATTTCGGTGGCGAGGGATTGGCGGGCCGGACGAGGACCATTGTCGATGCTGGACCGCACCGCGACCCGAAGGCCCGACCGATCGCTCGCCGCGGCGCCGGCGTTTGCGGCAAGCGGGCGCCGCCGCGCGCTGGCGGCCTGCGCGGCCCTGGTGCTCGCGCTGCACGTGCTCTTCATCGGCGGCGCCGGCGGTCTCGTCCCGGGGTCGGCCCCGGAGACGGTCCTCGCGTCCGTGTCGGTGCGGACCCTGCCGGTGCAGGATGCGGCCGTTCCGGTGGCGGTCGTCGCGGACCCGCCGCCCGTGACGGCCGCGCTGCCGCCCGCGCTGGAGCCGCCCAAGCCGCGGCCATTGCGGCGTTCACGCGAGCCAGCCCTACCCGCAAGCCAAGCACCAATGGTGCAGGAAAAAGAAGCCAGCGCTAACTCCGAAGAGCGCCGATGGCCATCGCCAGCGGTCGATGCGTTGCCGACGTCGGTGACCGAGGCGGCGACCGCGCCGCATGTCGTGCCGGCGGCGAGCGCCCCGCCCGAGCCCGGCGACACCTCCGAAGCCGCTGCCACGGCTGCCGGGGCATCGGCGCCTCTCCTGGCTGCGGGCGAACAGCCGCCCCCGCTCTACCGGACCCAGCTGCCGGCATCGGCCACCTTGCATTACCAGGTCCGGCGAGGCTTCCTGCGCGGCACCGGCGAGATCCGCTGGCAGGCGAGCGGCGACCGCTATCGTCTGGTCCTCGAGTCGCGCATCGCCGGCCTGACGCTGCTGATCCAGACGAGCGAAGGCGCGATCGACTCCAACGGCCTCGCGCCGGTGCGCTTCCTCGACCAGCGGGCGCGGCGGTCGGCGCAGGCGGCGAACTTTCGCCGCGACGACGCGCGGATCACGTTTTCAGGCAGCGGCGCCGAGTGGCCGCTCCTCGCCGGCAGCCAGGACCGCCTGAGCTGGATGATCCAGCTCGCCGGCATCGCCTCGGCCGAGCCGGAACGGCTCGTCGACGGCGGCCGGATCGTCATGGTCGTCGTCGGCGCGCGCGGCGATGCCGCCGTCTGGACGTTGCGCTACGCCGGCCGCGACGACGTCGCGACGACGGCGGGGACGGTGCATGCCGTCAAGTTCGTCCGCGACCCGCGATCCGCCTACGACACCAGCGCCGAGATCTGGCTCGATCCCGAGCGTTCCTACCTGCCGGCGCACGCGACGCTGCGCAACAGCTCGGGCGTGTCGGAGTACGACCTCCTGCTCGAAAGGGTCGATCCGACGCCCTGACGTCCTGACGGGATGGCTTGCAATCGGCTTCGAGGGCCGCAGGTGGGGCTGAGGAGATCGCCATGCACATGCTCTACAACTCGGACAGCTTCACCGTCGTCGCCATCGACATTCCGGATGCCGCGGCCGTGGCCGGGTCGGATGCGACCGAAACGTCGCGCGGGGGCTTCGAGATCGTCGACAAGTTCGCCCAGAAGGACATCTTCATCGAGGGCGCCATGGCGAAGACCTTCCAGGACGGCGTCGAAGCGCTGATGCAGAGCAAGCCGAGCGAGGACGACATCGACGACTACATCGGCCGGTTCACCTCGCTGATGCCGCAGCCGCTCGTCCTGCACTGACCCGCCGCGGCCACCGGCCGCGCGCGACTTATTGCCGGCCGGGTCACATCCCCGGCCCGCCCCCCGGCGCCACCGTCAAGTTCGCCTGCGCACCGTCGATATCGAGTGCGCCGAGGGGCCCTGCGTGCCTGCCGCGGCGGCTTTTTCACGGTCGAGAGGTGCATGGCAGCCGAGCTGGCGATCAACACGGGAGCGGAGTCGGTGATGCCGACGATCTTGATGCTCCTCCTCGGCCTGGCGGTCAGCACGCTGGCCGCGTACGTCGCGCTCGACCTCGCCCGCCGCGTCCGCGTCCTGCGCACCCCGGCCGGCGTTCTCTGGCTCTCGGGCGCGGCATCGGCGATGGCGATCGGCATCTGGTCGAGCCAGGTGATCGGCATCGCCGCCGAACCGCCGGCCTTTGCCTTCGGCTACCACGGCTTCGGCACGATCGGCGTCTGGTGCGCCGCCTTCATCGCCAGCCTGGCGGGCCTCGGCGCGGTCAGCGGCCGCGTCGCGACGCCCGGCCGGGTCGGCTTCGGTGCCGTCGCCCTCGGCATCGGCGCGGTCGGCACCCACGCCCTGGCGCTGGCGCCGCTCGGCCTGGTGCCCGGCATCGACTGGCAGATCCTGCCCCTGGTCGCCGCGTTCGCGGGCGCCGCCGGCGGCTGCATGATGGCGCTCGGCGCGTTCTTCCGCGGCGGCGATCGCACCCGGCCGGCGACGCTGGGCTGGCAGACGACGTCGGCCCTCGTCTTCGGCGTCAGCCTGGTCGCCAGCCAGCAGCTCGTCCTCGGTGCTGCCGGCCTGGTCGACCAGACCGGGTCGCTGAACGCCGGGCGCCTCGCCTCGGTCACGCTGGTCCTGCTCGCCTCGGTCGGCGCGTGCGCGATCCTGGTCGTCGGCCTGCTCTTCTCGGTGCTCGAGGCGCGCCTGCGGCTCTCCTTGCGACGCGCCGAGACCGAGCTGCAGCGGCGCAGCTTCCGCGACGGCCTCACCGGGCTGCCGAACCGCCTGATGTTCGACGGCATGCTCGCCCAGGCCGTGCAGCAGGCCGACAGCGCCCACCAGCGCCTGGCGGTCCTGTTCGTCGACCTCGACGGCTTCAAGCCGGTCAACGAATCGCTCGGCCACGCCACCGGCGACCTGGTGCTGCGCGAGGTCGCGGCGCGGCTGAAGCGCTTCGCGCGGCCGGAGGACCGCGTCGCCCACCTCGGCGGCGACGAGTACCTGCTGCTGATCGGCGCCGACCCGAGCGCCGAGGACGCGGCGATCTTCGCCGAGCGGCTGCAGAGCTCGATCGGCGAGCCGTGCCGGATGAACGGCCGCGAGGCCACGGTCTCGAGCTCGATCGGCATCGCCCTCTATCCGGAGCACGGGCCGATCTCGGCGCTGATCGCCAACGCCGAGGCGGCCATGCGCTCGGCCAAGAGCGGCGGCGGCGCCGGCTACGCCTTCTTCGAGCAGCGCATGACCAACGGCGCGCGCGACCAGCTCGACCTGCTGCGCGACCTGCGCCGCGCCCTCGCCGACGGCCAGCTCCACCTCGTCTACCAGCCGAAGATCCACGCGCCGAGCGGCGAGATCACCGGCGCCGAGGCACTGATGCGCTGGGAGCATCCGACGCGCGGCATGGTCGGCCCGGACCAGTTCATCCCGATCGCCGAGCGCTTCGGCCTGATCGGCGCGATGGGCAACTGGCTGATCGAGGAAGCCTGCCGCCAGGCCGGCGCGTGGCGCGACCAGGGCCTGCAGATGCGCGTCGCGATCAACCTCTCGGCGCACCAGTTGCGCCACCCCGACCTCGCCGACCGCATCGACATGGCGCTGCGCCGCCACGACATCAAGCCGCAGCTCCTGACGTGCGAGATCACCGAGTCGGTGGCGATGGACGACGCGTCGAACGCGATCCGCATGGTCGAGCGGCTGAACCAGCTCGGCGTCAACATCTCGATCGACGACTTCGGCACCGGCTACTCGAGCCTGTCGTACCTGAGGAAGCTGCGCGCCGGCGAGCTGAAGATCGACAAGAGCTTCGTCCTCGACCTCGAGACCAGCGCCGACGCGCGCGCCGTCGTCGACGGCATCGTCAAGCTGGCGCACGCGATCGGCCTGAAGGTCGTCGCCGAGGGCGTCGAGACCGAAGCGCAGCACCAGATCCTGCGCTCGTTCGGTTGCCACGAGCTGCAGGGCTTCCTGTTCGCGCGGCCGATGTCGCCGCGCGCGCTTTCGGCCTGGGCGATGGAAGACGTCGGCCCGCGCGCGCTCGAATTCCGCGATTCGCTCTATCGGGCGACCGCGGCCGGCGCGCTGCACTAAAGCGGTGTTGTCTGGCGAGCCGGCCGGGCGCCGGGCCGCCCCAAGCCCGGTCGCGCCCCCTCGGGGGGCAGCGAACGCAGTGAGCGTGGGGGCGCCACTTCCTACAATCGGGGCATGAAGAGCCTGCCCTACACGCGTGCCGCCGCCTTGCCGCAGATCCTGAAGGAACGCATCGTGGTTCTCGACGGCGCGATGGGCACGATGATCCAGCGCTACAAGCTCGGCGAGGCCGACTATCGCGGCGAGCGCTTCAAGGACCATGCGAAGAGCCTGAAGGGCAACGGCGACCTGCTCCAGATCACGCGGCCCGACATCGTCGAAGCGATCCACGAGGCCTACCTGCGCGCCGGCGCCGACATCGTCGAGACCAACACCTTCGGCGCGACCTCGGTGGCGCAGGCCGACTACGACCTCGGCGCCTTCGCGCGCGAGATGAATGTCGCCGGCGCGCGCCTGGCGCGCGAGGCGTGCGACAAGTTCAGCAGTGCCGACAAGCCGCGCTTCGTCGCCGGCGCGCTCGGGCCGACGCCCAAGACGGCGAGCATCAGCCCCGACGTCAACGACCCGGCGGCAAGGAACGTCACCTTCGCCGAGCTGCGCGACGCCTACCGCGAGCAGGCCGAGGGGCTGCTCGAGGGAGGCTGCGACCTGTTCCTGGTCGAGACCATCTTCGACACGCTCAACGCCAAGGCGGCGATCTTCGCCCTCGACGAGCTGATGGAAGACAGCGGCGAGCGTTTGCCGGTGATCGTCTCCGGCACCGTCACCGATGCGTCGGGGCGCATCCTGTCCGGCCAGACCGTCGGCGCGTTCTGGCACAGCGTGCGTCACGCGCGGCCGCTCGCGATCGGTCTCAACTGCGCGCTCGGCGCGGCGCTGATGCGGCCGTACGTCGAGGAGCTGTCGCGCATCGCCGGCGATACCTTCGTGAGCTGCTATCCGAATGCCGGCCTGCCGAATCCGATGAGCGAGACCGGCTTCGACGAGACGCCCGAAATCACTTCCGGCCTGCTCGAGGAATTCGCCAGATCGGGCTTCCTCAACATCGCCGGCGGCTGCTGCGGCACGACCCCCAAGCACATCGCAATGATCGCCGAGCGTGTCGGCAAGTACCGCCCGCGCGTGCCGAGCTTCCGCGACCTGGCGGCCGCGGCATGACCGTTGCGTCGATGAAGCTCTCGGGCCTGGAGCCGGTGACGATCGGCGAGGGCTCGCTGTTCGTGAACATCGGCGAGCGCACCAACGTCACCGGCTCGAAGGCGTTCGCGCGCCTGATCCTGAACGGGCAGTTCGAGGAAGCGCTCTCGGTCGCGCGCCAGCAGGTCGAGAACGGCGCCCAGGTCATCGACGTCAACATGGACGAGGCGATGCTCGATTCGAAGGCGGCGATGGTCCGCTTCCTGAATCTGGTCGCCGGCGAGCCCGAGATCGCGCGCGTGCCGATCATGATCGACAGCTCGAAGTGGGAGGTGATCGAAGCCGGCCTGCAATGCGTGCAGGGCAAGGGCATCGTCAACTCGATCTCGATGAAGGAAGGCGAGGAGGCCTTTCGCCATCACGCCAAGCTCGTGCGCCGCTACGGCGCCGCCGCCGTGGTGATGGCGTTCGACGAGCAGGGCCAGGCCGATACCTACGCGAGGAAGACCGAGATCTGCGCCCGCGCTTACCGGATCCTCGTCGACGAGGTCGGCTTCGCTGCCGAGGACATCATCTTCGACCCGAACATCTTCGCGATCGCCACCGGCATCGAGGAGCACGACAACTACGCGGTCGACTTCATCGAGGCGACGCGCTGGATCAAGGCCAACCTGCCCGGCGCCAAGGTTTCGGGCGGCGTCTCGAACGTCAGCTTCTCGTTCCGCGGCAACGACCCGGTGCGGGAAGCCATCCACACCGTGTTCCTGTACCACGCGATCAAGGCGGGGATGGACATGGGCATCGTCAACGCCGGCATGGTCGGCGTCTACGACGACCTCGACGCCGAGCTGCGCGAGCGCGTCGAGGACGTCGTGCTGAACCGAAGGAAGGATGCCGGCGAGCGTCTGGTCGAGATCGCCGAGCGCGCCAAGGGCCAGTCGCGCGACGACTCGGCGCGCCTGGCCTGGCGCGGCACCGCCGAGCAGCCGAAGACGGTCGACGAGAAGCTCTCGCATGCGCTCGTCCACGGCATCACCGACTTCATCGTCGAGGACACCGAAGCGGCGTGGCAGAAGATTCAGGCCGCGGGCGGTCGGCCGCTGCACGTCATCGAAGGGCCGCTGATGGCCGGCATGAACATCGTCGGCGACCTGTTCGGGCAGGGCAAGATGTTCCTGCCGCAGGTGGTGAAGTCGGCGCGCGTCATGAAGCAGGCGGTCGCCCACCTGCTGCCCTACATCGAGGCCGAGAAGGTCGCGCTGATCGAAGGCGGCGGCGAGGCCAGGGCCAAGGGCAAGATCGTCATCGCGACCGTGAAGGGCGACGTCCACGACATCGGCAAGAACATCGTCACCGTCGTCCTCCAGTGCAACAACTTCGAGGTCGTCAACATGGGCGTGATGGTCGCGTGCCAGGACATCCTCGCCAAGGCGAAGGTCGAAGGCGCCGACCTGATCGGCCTGTCGGGGCTGATCACGCCGAGCCTGGAGGAGATGCAGCACGTCGCCAGCGAGATGCAGCGCGACGACTTCTTCCGCATCAAGAAGATCCCGCTCCTGATCGGCGGCGCGACGACCAGCCGCGTCCACACGGCGGTGAAGATCGCGCCTCACTACGACGGCCCGGTCGTCTATGTCCCCGACGCGAGCCGCTCGGTCGGCGTCTGCAGCGAGCTGCTCTCCGACGACCGCGCCGCCGCCTACGTCGCCGAGCTCGAGGCCGACTACGAGAAGGTGCGCTCGCACCACGCCAGCAAGAAGCAGGTGCCGCTCGTGTCTCTCGCCGAGGCGCGCTCCAACAAGACGCCGGTCGACTGGGCCGCCTACACGCCGCCGGTGCCCAAGTTCATCGGCCGGCGCGTGCTCAAGAACCAGGATCTCGCCGAGATCGCCGAGGTCATCGACTGGGGTCCGTTCTTCCAGACCTGGGAGCTCGCCGGACCCTATCCGGCGATCCTCACCGACGAGATCGTCGGCGAGTCGGCGCGCCGGCTCTTCTCCGACGGCAAGCGCATGCTGCGCCGCGTGATCGAAGGACGGTGGCTGCGCGCCAACGGCGTCGTCGGCCTCTACCCGGCGGCGACGATCGGCGACGACGACATCGAGATCTACCGCGACGAATCGCGCACCGACGTGCTCTTCACCTGGCGCGGCCTGCGCGTGCAGAGCGTGCGCCCGGTGGTCGACGGCGTGAAGCGCCCGAACCGCTGCCTCGCCGACTTCATCGCGCCGAAGGGCTCGGGCAAGGCCGACTACATCGGCATGTTCGCCGTTACCGCCGGCCTGGGCGTCGACAAGAAGGAGCAGCAGTTCGCCGCCGACCTCGACGACTACAGCGCGATCATGCTGAAGGCGCTCGCCGATCGCCTCGCCGAGGCGTTTGCCGAGCGGCTGCACCAGCGCGTGCGCACCGACCTGTGGGGCTACGCCGCCGACGAATCGCTCGACGTCGCCGGGCTGGTCGCCGAGCGGTATCGCGGCATCCGTCCGGCGCCGGGTTATCCGGCGTGCCCCGATCACACCGTCAAGCGCGACCTCTTTCGCACGCTGGCCGCAGAGGAGATCGGCATGACGCTGACCGAGAGCCTGGCGATGTTGCCGGCGGCGAGCGTCTCGGGCTTCTACTTCGCGCATCCCGAGGCGAAGTACTTCAATGTCGGCCGCATCGGGCCCGATCAACTGAAGAGCTGGGCCGAGCGCAACGCCAGCAGCGTCGATGCCGCCGAGCGCGCGCTAGCGCCGCTGCTTTGACGCGCGGCGCAGGCGCAATCAGATCTTCAGAGACCTGAAGCTCTTGACGATCTCGGGGTGATCGGCGTCATCGGCGATGCCGATGTACTCCTGCAGGGTCGACATGATCTCGTCCTCGGCGGCGTTGCCGCTCGCCTCGAGCCTGGCCATCGCGGCCTCGGCTTCGCTCGCTTGCGCGTTGAAGTCGGCGGCGACCTTATTGGATTCCTTCAGGTGGTTGTACGCGATCCCGTCCATCTCGTCGAAAGAACGCTTGCGGCTGTCGATGTACTGCGAGGCAAATCCGATGAGCGAGTCGAGCGCCGTCCGCACGGCCTTGACATCGGTGCTGCCTCCAGAGGCGAACTTGCTCAGCGCCGCGGAGACCGGGGCGACGTTGCTGCCGAACTTGGCCATGAGCTGGGCGATATCCGAGGCGACGCGATCGCGCTCCTTGCCGGCCTCCGCGTTCGACTTGATGAGATCGTTGATCGTGGCCTTGAGCTTGTCCTGCGCCTTCAGCGCCGCGTCGTAGTCGGTGAGGGCCTGGTCGTAGCGCTCCACGGCCGGCGCGATGTCGGGTTTGAAAAGCTTGCCCGAGAGCGCCTTGTGCGCGCCCTTGACCTTCTGCCAGCGAGGCCCGAACGGCCCCGCCTTCTTGCGCTCCTCCATCGATTTGCCCAACGTGTCCTCCGTGTCGGCTTGTCGCGGCGCGATTATCGACGTGCCCGATTCTGGAGCAGCCTGTGCGCGGCGGCACGGTCACGACCGACGGCGATGCGCCCGGCCGCCGGTGCGGCTTGTCGCTCTGCCTGTCTCCGAGGTGGGCGGGGCGCGATCCGTGCGACCGCCGACCCCTTGGCGCGTCAAGCGGCGCCGAGCGCGCGCCGGTACTGGATCGCCTCGCCGAGATGCGAGGTCGTGATCGCGCCGCTGCGATCGAGGTCTGCGACGGTGCGGGCGACGC
>JBDTPG010000018.1:0-34061 GCA_039932815.1 Caldimonas sp. | reverse complement strand
GAAGACCTCGGTCGTGCTGTCGTAGGTGACGAGGTTGCCGGAGATCTCGTCGCTGGTCTCGCTGCCGCGCAGGCGCCGCACCGAAGCGTTGTTGACGAAGCGGATGACGTCAGACTTGCCGTCGTATTCGAGCCGTTCGGCGTCGCCGGCGATGTACTCGTCGGGGGCGTCACGTTTCTGGCGGAAGGTGGCGTGCTGGGTCGGCGAGCCGAACGCGACAGCGGTGTGATATCCGTCGGGAAGCTCGCGCACCTCGATCCGGGCCGCCCGGATCGTCATCGTCCCCTTGGTGACGACGACGTTGCCGTTGAAGACGACGAACTGGTTGAGGAGATCGATCTTGCCGGGAAGGTCGGCTTCGACGTTGAGCGGCTTGAAGCGATCGGCCTTTTCGGCCTGCACCGGAGCGGCCAGGGCGACGATGCCGGAAACGGCGAAAGCGGCGGCGCGGCGAAGGGGCGTCATCGAGGCAAACGGGGCAGTGGACGGGGGGAAAGCGCTGTTCCGCATAGCGGCATGAATCTTGCAGGCCATTCTATGCGACGGACCGGCGCGAGCCGGCGTGATTTACTGCCGCAGCGTCACCTTCCCGGTGGCCGGAGCCTGCCGCGCGGACGCCTCCTAGGCCCGGCTGCCCTGTCGAACCCGAACGACCAGCGCGTCGACCACGCCCAGCATCCGGTCGACCGATCCCGGCGGCAGGCCGGCATTGGCGAGGTTGCCGTTGGTGTAGTAGCGGCCCTGGACGCCCATCGCCGGAACGGCATCGATCTTGTAGGCGGAGGCGGTCTGGCGCGCTTGCTGCGACTTCGACTGGACGCCGAACGAGTTGAAGGTGGTCATGAAATTGACCGGATCGACGCCGTTCTTCAGCGCGAACGCGGCAATGTCCTCGGTCGTCCGCAGGCGAGTGCGCTCGCTGTGGATCGCCAGAAACACCTTGCGGTGCAGCGTCGGCACGAGGCCGAGCGCTTCCAACGTGTAGAAGAGTCGCTGCTGGGCGCTGAACGGCTCTTCGCGGAACCAGACCGGGACGCGCCGGAACGCGACGTCGTCGGCCTGACGCCTGGTCCATGCCTCGAGCGCCGGCTCGAAGGCGTTGCAATGCGGGCATTCGTACCAGAAGAACTCGATCACCTCGATCTTGCCGGCGGCCGCCGCGGCCACCGGGTCGGCCAGGCGGATGTAGTGCACGCCTTCGCTCGGCGCGGCTTGGGCGATCGCGGGCAAAGGCAGGGCGCTGCCCAGGCCGGTGCCGAGCAGGCCAGCGGAGAAATCGCGACGGGTGAGGGTCATGGGAGGTGAACTCGATCGCCTCCCGGCGAGATCGGCCGGCATGGCGAAATGGCGAAGGGAGAGGGCGGGACCTTACTTCTGAACCGCGACCAGTGCCGAATCGACGCCCGAATCGCCGAGCTTTTCCTTGGCGTTTTCCGCATCTTCGCGCCGTTCGAACGGGCCGACCCGAACGCGATAGACCATCCTGCCCCCCTGCTCGCGCTCGGTGAGGCGGCTCTCGACACCGAGCATCGCCAGCTTGGCGCGTTGCTGCTCGGCATCTTCGCTGCGGGAGTAAGCGCCGGCTTGCACGAAATACGTGAAGGCGCCAGCCGAGAGGGTAGAAGTCACCACCTGCGACGCGCGCGGCGAGGGAACCTGGGCGAGCGCCCCGCTCGCGGCGCCACCGGGCTTGGCCAGACGCGGATCCGGCGTCGCCGGAACGACCGGGTCGATCACGGTGGGCGCGACCAGTGCCGGCCGGGTTGCCGGGGCGACCGGGTCGCTGACGACGCCCGAGGCACCCGGCGCCGGGTTGCGGCCGGCCAGCGCGCTGTTCGGGTCCCAGTTGCGGTTCTTCTCGGCCTCGGCCGCGTCCTGAGTCGGCGTTCGCGCCGGCACCTTGTTGACGAAAGGATTGGGCGCCTTGGTCACGTACAGGGCGACGGCGAGCGCCGCCGCCAGGCCGATCAGCAGGCCGACGACCAGGCCGATCAGGAAACCGCCACGCTGGGCGGAGCGAAATGGGGATGCCTTCATGCCGTGTCCGTCTCTCTGTTCATGCGCTCCGGCGCGCTGACGCCGAGAACGGCGAGCGCGTTGCGGATGATCTGGCGCGTCGCCGCGAGGAGCGCCAGTCGCGCGCGCGCCAGCCCGGGATCTTCGACGAGGAATCTCTCCGCGCCGTAGTAGCTGTGGAAGGTCGCGGCGAGCTCGCGAAGATAGAACGCGACCTCGTGCGGCGCCAGCGCCGCGGCGGCGGTGCCGAGCATCGGACCGTACTCGCCGAGCTTTCTCAGCAGCGCGATCTCGCTCGGCGCGACGAGGTGGCCGAGGTCGGCGCCGGCCAGCGCGGCGACATCGCCGCCCTGCGCCGCGTACTGTTCGAGCACGGAGCAGATCCGCGCGTGCGCGTACTGCACGTAGAACACCGGGTTCTCGTCGTTCTGCTTCAGCGCCAGGTCGACGTCGAAGGTGAACTCGGTGTCGGCCTTCCTGCTCAGCATGAAGAAGCGCACCGCGTCGCGGCTGGTCCAGTCGATCAGGTCGCGCAGGGTCACGTAGTTGCCGGCACGCTTGGAGATCTTCACCTCCTCGCCGCCGCGCTCGACCCGCACCATCGTGTTGAGCACGTAGTCCGGGTAGCGCGCCGGCACGCCCGCGCCGGCCGCCTGCAGACCGGCCCGCACGCGCGCGATCGTGCCGTGATGATCGGTGCCCTGGATGTTGATCGCGGTCGTGAAGCCGCGCTCGAACTTGGCGAGGTGGTAGGCGACGTCGGGAACGAAGTACGTGAACGTGCCGTCGGACTTGCGCATGACGCGGTCCTTGTCGTCGCCGTAGTCGGTGGTGCGCAGCCAGAGCGCGCCGCCGTCTTCGTAGGTCTTGCCGGCGGCGATCAGGCGCGCCACCGTCGCCTCGACGCGGCCGCTCTGGTACAGGCTCGATTCCAGGTAGTAGTTGTCGAAGCGGACGCCGAACGCCTTCAGGTCGAGGTCCTGCTCGTGGCGCAGGTAGGCGACCGCGAACTGGCGGATGCCGTCGAGATCCTGCGCGTCGCCCGACGCCGTGAACTCGCGATCGTCGGCGTGGACGGTCTTGCCGGCGCGGAAATCGGCGGCGATGTCGGCGACGTAGTCGCCGTTGTAGGCCGCCTCGGGCCAGCCGGGATCGCCCGGCTTCAGGCCGTCGAGGCGCGCCTTGACGGAGGCCGCCAGCGTCGCGATCTGGACGCCGGCGTCGTTGTAATAGAACTCGCGGACGACGCGCCGGCCCTGGGTCTCGAGCAGGTTGCAGATCGCATCGCCCAGCGCCGCCTGGCGCGCGTGGCCCACGTGCAGCGGCCCGGTCGGGTTGGCCGAGACGAACTCGACCATGACCGGATCGCCCGTCGCGGGGCGCGTGCCGAAGGCCGCGCCGGCGCCGAGCGCTTCTTCGACGATGCGCTGGCGCGCGGCCGCGCGCAGGTGCAGGTTGATGAAGCCGGGCCCGGCGACGGCGATCGATTCGACCCAGCGCTCGACCGCGGTCTTGGCCCGCAACGCGGCGATCAGCTCGGCCGCGACCTCGCGCGGATTCCGCTTCTGCGCCTTGGCGAGCGGCATCGCCGCGGTGACGGCGAGGTCGCCGTGATCGGCCTGCTTCGGCGTCTCGAAGGCGGCGGCGAGCGTATGGCCGGGGCTGACTTCGGCCATCGCCGCGCGCAGCGCGTCGAGCAATTCTTCACGGGCCGACATCATCGAGGGAATTCTACGAGGCGGCCTTTGCGCGCCGCCGCAGGTAACGAGAAGTCACTCCCAAGCGTGAATAAGGCGGAGTCCGCGCCCGCCGCGCCGTGTCGCGCGCCCGGTGCCGATGCAAGAATGCCCGTCCCAAACGCCGCCTCATGTCCGTCGCGCTGTCCGCACCCGCCTCTGCCGAAACGTCGGTCGGGGCCGCCGCACTGCCGAGCCACATCGGCAAGTACCGCATCCTGGGCCGGCTCGGCGACGGCGCGACGAGCGAAGTCTTCCTCGGCTACGACGACTTCCAGCGCCGGAACGTCGCCATCAAGCGGGTTCGCGCCGGCACCGCCGGCGATCCGATCGACAGCCACTATTCGGAACGCTTCTTCGCCGCCGAGGCCGCGCTCGTCGGGCGGCTGCAGCACCCCAACGTCGTCCAGATCTTCGACGCCGTGCCTGATCCGGTGGCGCCGTACCTGGTCATGGAGTACGTCGCCGGCAGCACGCTGAGGCCGTACTGCCGGGCCGACCAGCTGCTCTCGCTCGAGCTCGTCGTCGAGATCGGCTTCAAGTGCGCGATGGCGCTCGGCTACGTCTATCGGCAGGGCCTGATCCACCGTGACGTCAAGCCGGCGAACCTGCTCGCAGTGCTGACCAACGGGACGATCACCGACGTCAAGATCAGCGATTTCGGCAGCGTCCTGAACCTCGGCTCGGACGTGACGCAGATCCATCGCGTCGGCTCGCTCGCCTACATGTCGCCCGAGCAGCTCGACGGCGGCACCATCGACTGCCGCGCCGACATCTACTCGCTCGGCGCGGTGCTCTATCACCTCATCGCCGGCCGGCCGCTGTTCGACGCGCAGGTGCAGTCGGCCATGATGCATCAGATCTACAACGTCAGGCCGGCGTCGCTGATCGGCCTGCGCGCCGGCGTCACGACCGGCCTCGACGAGGTGATCCAGAAAGCGCTCGCCAAGCAGCCCGGCGATCGCTACGCCGACTGGGAGGAGTTCGCCAACGCGATCTCCTCGCTCGTCACCACCCAGCAGGTGCCGCGCGGCCAGTTCCAGGGCGTCCTCGACTCCGAGCGCTTCACGCTGCTGCGCACGCTCGAGTTCTTCCAGAACTTCGGCGACGTCGAGCTGTGGGAGGTCGTGCACCGCGCCAAGTGGCAGCGCTTCCATTTCGGCCACGCGCTCTACCGCAAGGGCGAGGAAGGCAACAGCTTCCACATCATGGCGCAGGGCGAGGTCGAGGTCTTCCGAGACGGCAAGAAGGTCGCTTCCCTCGGCTCGGGCACCTCGGTCGGCGAAATGGCCTACCTCGCGCCGAGCGCCGAGCTCAAGAAGCACAGCACCGACGTCATCGTCACCGAGCCGGCGACGACGATCTCGTTCACGCCGGAGACGCTGCTCCAGCTGAGCCCGAACACGCGCCACCTGTTCCACGACTCCTTCATCAAGGTGCTCGTGCGGCGGCTGCACTCGGCGCACGAGGCGCTGGCGCATCCGCGCCGGATCTTCTAGCCGGAGCGTTGCCGCGCCTTAACGCGGCGACCGGGCGCGCGGTTGTCGGCGCATCTTCGGCTTGCCGTCCCGCGGCCGCCTGTGCTCCAATCCCGCCCGGCTGCCGCGCCCCCCGCGTGGCTTCGAACCTTGACCTTTCCGGAGACGTTCATGAAGCAACTGATCACGCTGTCCGCGGCCCTGGCCCTGGCGATCTCGACCTCGGCATTCGCCAACGCCCACAAGGAAGCGCCCGGCATGGCCGCCAGCGGCGCCATGACCAAGCAGCAATCGAAGATGGGCGATTGCAACAAGGAGGCCGGCGACAAAAAGGGCGACGACCGCAAGGCCTTCATGAAGACCTGCCTCTCGGCCGGCAAGCCGATGACGCAACAGGACAAGATGAAGAAGTGCAACGGCGACGCCACCGGCAAGAAGGGCGACGCGCGCAAGGCCTTCATGAAGGAATGCCTCTCGGCCTGAGCGACCGTCCGGTCGCGGCGGCCTGACCCGGCCGGGGCGCCCGCCCTGGCCTGCTCGGCGCGAGGGCGCGGCCCGCCAGGGCCGTTGGCATAAATTAGCGCCATGGAAACGACCTTGGGCGCGGTGCCGCGCGCCGTCCTCTTCGATGCCTACGGCACGCTGTTCGACGTCTACAGCGTCGGCGTCGTCGCCGAACGCCTGTTCCCGGGCGCCGGCGAAAAACTCGGCATCCTCTGGCGCGACAAGCAGATCGAATACACACGCCTGGCCTCGATGAGCGGCCAGGCGCGCAGCTTTCGCGACTGCACCCGCGCCGGACTGCGCTACGCGGCGCGCCGCTTCGACCTCGCCCTCGACGCTGCCGCCGAGGGCGAGCTGATGGGCGAGTACGAGAAGCTGACGCCGTTCGCCGAGAACCTCGGCGTCCTGGTCGAGCTGCGCCGGCGCGGCATCCGCGCCGGCATCCTCAGCAACGGCGATCCCGACATGCTGGAGCCGGTCGTGCGCCACGCCGGCTTCGCCGACCTCGTCGACCCGGTCCTGAGCGTCGCGGGCACCGGACGCTTCAAGACCGACCCGGCCACCTATGCGCTCGGCACGCGTGCGCTCGGCCTCCGCGCCGAAGAAGTGCTGTTCGTCTCGAGCAACTGCTGGGACGCGATCGGCGCGACCTGGTTCGGCTACACGACGCTCTGGATCAACCGCTTCGGCCTGCCCCTCGACGAGCTGGGCATCCGCCCGACGCGCATCGGCACGAAGCTGACCGACGTGCTCGACTTCTTCGTTTCCCAAGGACCTTCCCCATGACGACGCTCAACCTGCCCGCCGGCCTGGCGATCAACGCACCGATCCTGCCCGGGTTCGAGACCATCCTCACCGGGCCCGCGCTCGAGCTCGTCGCCAAGCTGCATCGCGCTTTCGAGCCGCGCCGGCGCGAGCTGCTGGCGGCCCGCGTCGAGCGCGCGAAGCGTCTCGACGCCGGCGAGCGGCCCGACTTCCTCGCCTCGACCGCCGAGATCCGCGCCGCCGACTGGAAGATCGCGCCGGTGCCGCCGGCGCTGCACTGCCGCCGGGTCGAGATCACCGGGCCGGTCGACGCGAAGATGGTCATCAACGCCTTCAACTCGGGCGCCGATTCGTACATGACCGACTTCGAGGACTCGAACTCGCCGTTGTGGACGAACCAGATCCAGGGCCAGATCAACATCGGCCAGGCGATCCGGCGCACGCTGTCGTTCGATCAGCAGACGCCGGCCGGCAGCAAGAGCTACAAGCTGAACGACCGCATCGCGACGCTGCAGGTGCGCCCGCGCGGCTGGCATCTCGACGAGAAGCACGTGACGATCGACGGCCAGCGCGTCGCCGGCGGCATCTTCGACTTCGCGCTCTTCATGTTCCACAACGCCAAGGAGCTGCTCGGGCGCGGCGCCGGGCCGTACTTCTACCTGCCCAAGCTCGAGAGCCACCTCGAGGCGCGCCTCTGGAACGACATCTTCGTGGCGACGCAGAAGGAGCTCGGCCTGGCGCAGGGAACGATCAAGGCGACGGTGCTGATCGAGACCATCCTCGCCGCGTTCGAGATGGACGAGATCCTCCACGAGCTGCGCGAGCATTCGGCCGGCCTCAACGCCGGCCGCTGGGACTACATCTTCAGCTGCATCAAGAAGTTCAGCCGCGACAGCGAGTTCTGCCTCGCCGACCGCGCCAAGGTGACGATGACGGCGCCTTTCATGCGCGCCTACGCGCTGCTGCTGCTGAAGACCTGCCACCGGCGCGGCGCGCCGGCGATCGGCGGCATGAGCGCGCTGATCCCGATCAAGAACGACCCGGTGAAGAACGAGGCCGCGATGGCCGGGATCATCGCCGACAAGCGCCGCGACGCGACCGACGGCTACGACGGCGGCTGGGTCGCGCACCCGGGCCTGGTCGAGGCGTCGATGAAGGAGTTCGTCGAGGTTCTCGGTGACCGGCCGAACCAGTTCGAGAAGCAGAAGCCCGAGGTCGAGGTGACGGCGGCGCAGCTGCTCGACTTCAAGCCCGAGCAGCCGATCACCGAGGCCGGCCTGCGCATGAACATCAACGTCGGCATCCACTACCTCGGCGCCTGGCTCGCCGGCAACGGCTGCGTGCCGATCCACAACCTGATGGAAGACGCCGCGACGGCGGAGATCAGCCGCTCGCAGGTCTGGCAATGGATCCGCTCGCCCAAGGGCGTGCTCGACGACGGCCGCAAGGTCACGGCCGACCTCGTCCGCGCGCTCGTTCCGGAGGAGCTCGCGAAGATCAAGGCGGGCGGCTTCGCCGGCAAGTTCGGTCGCGCCGCCGAGATCTTCACGCAGATGAGCACGCAGGACGCCTTCGCCGAGTTCCTCACCCTGCCCCTCTACGAGGAGATCTAGGCCGATGCGCAAAGGGACGCTCGCGCTTCTCGCCGCCACGGTGCTGGCGGCGACGGGGTGCGCGATCGGATTCGGCGCGACGGGCACCGGCATCGACACCGCCGCCGCCGATCCCTCCGTGCGCGCCCAGGACGACTTCTTCCGCCGCGTCAACGGCCGCTGGCTGGCGACCACGCAATTCCCTGCCGACAAGGCCTACCTGGGCTCGTTCGACACGATCCACGACCGGATCCAGGAACAGCTGCGCGGCCTGGTCGAGAAGGCGGCGAGCTCGCGCGCCAACGCCGACGAGCGCCGCATCGGCGATCTCTACGCCAGCTTCATGGACGAGGCGGCGGTCGAGCGCACTGGTCTCGCGCCGCTGGCCGGCGAGCTCGCGGTGATCGACGCGCTGCAGTCGCCGGCGCAGCTGGCGGCGACGATGGGGCGCATGTCGCGGCTCGGCGTCGGCATGCCGCTGCACACCTACATCGACCAGGACTCGCGCGATGCCCGGCGCAATCTGCCGCAGATCGTCCAGGGCGGGCTCGGCCTGCCCGACCGCGACTACTACCTGGTCGCCGACGACGCCAAGTTCGCCGATGCGCGCCGGAGCTACACCGCCTATCTCACCCGCCTGCTCGAGCTCTCGGGAGCGCGCGGCGACAGCGCCCTCGCGGCGCGCTCGGTGCTCGATCTCGAGACGGCGCTCGCCAGGGGGCAGTGGTCGCGCGTCGAGACGCGCGACCCGGTCAAGGCCTACACCCGGGTCGAGACCTCCGCCCTGGCGCCGCTCGCTCCCGGCTTCGACTGGCCCGCGTGGCTCGACGCCACCGGGCTCGCGGGCAAGACCGGCGACATCGTCGTCCAGCAGCCGAGCTATCTCGGTGTCGTTGCCGCGCAGCTGACGGCAACGCCGCTGCCGGCATGGAAGGCGTACCTGCGCACCCGCCTGCTCGGCTCGTACGCGCCCTACCTGGGCAAGGCGTTCGTCGATGCGCGCTTCGCCTTCGTCGGCACGACGCTGTCGGGAACGACCGAGAACCAGCCGCGCTGGAAGCGCGGCGTCGCCTTCGTCGAGGCATCGGCGGGCGAGTCGCTCGGCAAGCTTTACGTCGATGCCTACTTTCCGCCCCGCTCGAAGGCGCGGATGGAAAAGCTGGTCGCCAACCTGCTCGCCGCCTACGGCGAGAGCATCGACGGGCTCGACTGGATGAGCCCGGCGACGAAGAAGGAAGCACAGGGCAAGCTCGCGACCTTCGCGCCCAAGATCGGCTATCCGAAGCGCTGGATCGACTACGCCACGCTCGTGGTCCGCAAGGACGATCTGCTCGGCAACGTCAGGCGGGCGCGCGAGTTCGCGTGGGCACGCGACCTCGCCAAGCTCGGCAAGCCGGTCGATCGCGACGAGTGGTTCCTGACACCGCAGACCGTCAACGCCTACTACAACCCCTCGCTCAACGAGATCGTCTTTCCGGCATCCGTGCTGCAGCCGCCCTTCTTCGATCCGAGCGCCGACGACGCCCACAACTACGGCGCGATCGGCGCGATCATCGGCCACGAGATCAGCCACGGCTTCGACGACGAAGGCAGCCAGTTCGACGGCAGCGGCAACCTGCGCACGTGGTGGACCGAGGAGGATCGCAAGCGCTTCGATGCCAAGACCAAGGTCCTCGTCGCGCAGTACTCGGCGTTCTCGCCGTTCGCCGGCTATCACGTCAACGGCGAGCTGACGCTGGGCGAGAACATCGCCGACAACGCCGGCCTCGAGATCGCCTACAAGGCCTACCGCCGCTCGCTCGCCGGCCGGCCCGCGCCGGTCATCGACGGCACGACCGGCGACGAGCGCTTCTTCTACGGCTTCGCGCAGGCGTTTCGCGGCAAGGCGCGCGATGCGGTGCTGCTGACCCAGATCAAGTCGGATCCGCATTCGCCCGACGAATTCCGCGTCAACGGGTCGGTGCGCAACCACCCCGCGTTCTACGCGACCTTCGGCGTCAAGCCGGGGGATCCGATGTACCTGCCGCCCGAGCAACGCGTCTCGATCTGGTAGCGAGGGGCGGGCTCGCGCCGTTTTCGACGTGGGCGACGACAATCGCCGCTCCCTCGTCCGTCGCCCGCCGCGTGCCTTTGTCCGACCCGATCCATTCCCGCGCCGCGCTCGCCGAGCGCTTCGGGCCGGCCTACCGCTGGCGCGTCCTGGCGACGGTGATGATCGGCACGGTCGCGTCGATCATGGCGTCGACGATCATCAACGTCGCCGTTCCCGACATGAGCCGCGTCTTCGGGCTCGGCCAGGAGCGCGCCCAGTGGCTCTCGGCCGGCTTCATGGGCGCGATGACGCTGTCGATGCTGACGACGCCGTGGCTGCTCGCGCGCTACGGCTACCGCCACACGTACACCGCCGCAGTCGTCCTGCTGATGGCCGGCGGCATCGTCGGCGGCCTCAGCCCGCTGTTCGACCTGGTGCTGGCGATGCGCGTCGCCGAGGGCCTGGCCGCCGGCGTGCTGCAGCCGATCCCGGCGATCGTCATCCTGCACGCCTTCGGCGCGGGCGAGCGCGGCAAGGCGATGGGCATCTTCGGCTTCGGCGTCGTTCTCGCCCCCGCGCTCGGGCCGAGCATCGGCGGCATCCTCGTCGAGTGGTGGGGCTGGCGCTCGATCTTCTTCGTGGTCACGCCGTTCTGCGCGATCGCGATCGCGATGGCGCAGCGCTACCTGCCGATCGACGCGCCGGGCGGGGCGCCGATCAGCCGCGCCGGCGGCCGGCTCGACGTCGTCGGCCTCGGCCTGATCGCGGTCGCCGTGCTCGCCCTGCTCAACGGCATGGTCCATCTGCATGGAACGACGTTGTCGCTCGGGCTCGCCCTCCTCGCCTGCAGCGCGACCGCGACCGTCGGCTTCGTCTTCCACCAGCGCCGCGGCGCCCGGCCGCTGATGGCGCTCGGCCTGTTCGACCACCGCGCGTTCTCGATGGGAGGAACGGTCGCGTTCATCTACGGCATGGCGCTGTTCGGCTCGACCTACCTGGTGCCGGTGTTCATGCAGGAGGCGCTGCACCTGCCGCCCTCGCAGGCCGGCGCCGTACTGCTGCCGGCGGGGCTGGTGCTCGCGGTGACCATCCCGGTCGCGGGCCGGCTCGCCGACCGCGTCGCGGTCAGCCGCATGGTGAGCCTCGGCCTGGTCCTGCTCGCCGCCTCGTTCTTCCTGATGCTCGGCGTCGAACCGACGACGGCGCTCCTCCTGATCACGCTCTGGGCCGTGATCGGCCGGCTCGGCCTCGGCCTCATCATGCCGTCGCTCAACCTCGGCTCGATGCAGGGCGTCCCGAACGCGCTGATCGCGCAAGGCTCGAGCACGATCAACTTCCTGCGCCAGCTCGGCGGCGCGGTCGGCATCGGCCTGGTCGGCAACGTCCTCGAGTGGCGCCTGCGCACGCACGCTGCGGCGCCGCTCGCCGCCTTCCACGAAACCTTCGCCCTCGTCGGCGCCATCACCGCCTGCGCCATCGTCGCCGCCTGGCGCATGGGCCCGGGGCAGCGAGCGTCCGCCACGCGACACGATCCGCGCACCTCATGAACCTCGATCTCGATCTTCTTCCCGAGCGCTGCGACGTCATCGTCGTCGGCGCCGGTCCGGCCGGCAGTGCGGCGGCGCAGCTGCTGGCCCGCGGCGGGCGCGACGTCGTCCTCGTCGACTCGCATTCGTTCCCGCGCGACAAGGTCTGCGGCGACGGACTCATCCCCGATGCCCACCGCGCCCTCGACCGCCTCGGCGTGCTCGCCCGGGTGATGGCCGAAGCGCGTTCGGCGACGACGCTCGCCTGCATCGCGCCGCGCGGCGGCCGCATCGACGTGCCGGGCCGGCTTGCGGTGCTGCCGAGAAAGCGGCTCGACGAGATCATCTGCAAGGCGGCCGTCGACGCCGGCGCGCGCATGTTCGCGCCGGTGCGCTTCGTCGCACCGCTCCGCGACGGCGCCGGCCGCGTCGTCGGCGCCCGCCTGCAGCAGGGCGAGCGCGCGCGCGCGGTTCGCGCGCCGTGGCTCGTGCTCGCCAACGGCGCGCAGCCGCAGGCGACCATCGCTGCGGGCATGTGCGAGCGGCGCACGCCGAGCGGCATCGCGCTGCGCGGCTACGTCGAGAACGCGGCGATGACGGCGAAGATCACCAGCCTCGAAGTGGTCTGGCACAAGCGCCTCTCGCCCGGCTACGGCTGGATCTTTCCGTGTGGCGGCGACGTCTTCAACATCGGCGTCGGCGTCGCCCAGAGCCACCGCGCGGGCAAGGACGGCAAGCACGCGATGCAGGACGTCAACCTGCGCGAGGTCTTCGCCGCCTTCAAGGGGCTGTACGCGCCGGCGCGCGAGCTCGTCGAAGGCGGCCGCTGGCAGGGCGAGCCCGGCCACGAGCTGAAGGGCGCGCCGCTGCGCTGCTCGCTCGAGGGCGCGCGCCTCGAGGCGCCCGGCGTGCTCGTCACCGGCGAGGCGGCGGGCAGCACCTACGCCTTCACCGGCGAGGGCATCGGCAAGGCGATGGAGACCGCGCTCCACGCCGCCGAGGCGATCCTCGCCCGCCCCGCGAGTGACGGCAGCGACGCCGCCGACGCGGCGATCCGCGCCGACTACGCGGCGCGCGTCCTCTCGCTCAAGCCGCGCTTCGATCTCTACGAGGAAGCGAATCGCGCCAATGCGCACCCGTGGCTGATCGACCTCCTGGTCTGGAGCGCCCGGCGCAGCCCGCGCCGCGTCCAGCGGATGGCGGGCGTGCTCGAGGAAACCCACATCCCGACCGACGCCGTCACGGTGCGGGGCGTCCTCCGACGGCTGGTCGACTGGCGCTGAGCGCGCCTTTCGGCGCACGATTGTCGAAATGCGCCCGGTCGGATCGTCATCATCATGGGCGCCGCGTCGGCGCTCGCCAACCCCAGAGGAAACGACCGTGGAATACATGCTGATTCTCTACCAGTCGAAGGACGACTTCGCCTCGCGCGACGACCCGGCGCGAGCGCCCGCCTACTGGGCCGGATGGAAGGCCTACATCGAGGCGCTGTATGCGTCGGGCACGGTGAAGAGCGGTCACGGCCTGCAGCCGCCAGCGACCGGAACGACGGTGCGCCTCAGCGACGGCAAGCGTCGCGTCCAGGACGGCCCCTTCGCCGACACCAAGGAGCAGCTGGGCGGGTACTTCGTCATCGACGTGCCCGACCTCGACACCGCCATCGCATGGGCGGCGCGATCGCCGAGCGCGCCCAGCGCCGGCGTCGAGGTGCGACCGGTGCTGATGATGAAGCCCGCTGCCTGACCCGGGCATGTCGAACGCGAGCGCCGGCGATGCGGCGGCCGCGGTCGCGCGCGATTCCTATGGCCGCCTCATCGCGTACCTGGCGGCGCGCTCGCACGACATCGCGGGCGCCGAGGACGCGCTCGGCGATGCGTTCGCCGCGGCGCTCAGGCGCTGGCCGATCGACGGCGTTCCCGATTCGCCCGAGGCGTGGCTGCTGACCACGGCGCGGCGACTCCTCCACGACCGTTGGCGCCATCGCCGCGTCGAGGCCGACGCCGAAGTGACGCTCGCCATCGTCTTCGGCGAGCTCGCGGTCGCGCCCGAGCCGCAGTTCCCCGACGAGCGGCTGAAGCTGATGTTCGTCTGCGCCCATCCGGCGATCGACCCGGCGGCGCGCGCGGCGCTGATGCTGCAGACCGTCCTCGGCCTCGACGCGGCGCGCATCGCCTCGGCGTTCCTGGTCGCGCCGGCGACGCTGTCGCAGCGGCTCGTTCGTGCCAAGGGCAAGATCCGCAGCGCCGGCATCGCCTTCGAGGTCCCGGGCCCCGACGCGTGGGCGAGCCGGCTCGCCGACGTCCTCGAGGCGATCTACGCTGCCTACGGTACGGGCTGGGACGACGTCGCCGGCACCGACCCCGAGCGAAGCGGGCTCGCCCGCGAAGCGCTGACGCTGGCGGCGATGCTCGTCCATCTCGTCGCCGATTCGGCCGAGGCGTGGGGCCTGTTCGCCCTGCTCGCCTTCTGCCAATCGCGCGCCAACGCGCGCCGCGACAGCGCCGGCGACTACGTGCCCTTGCTGGCGCAGGACACCGCGCTCTGGGACCGCGAGCTGCTCGGCATCGGCGAGGCGGCACTGGGCCGAGCGGCGACGCTGGCATCGCCGGGCGCGTTCCAGCTCGAGGCTGCGATCCAGTCGGCGCACACCCAGCGCCGCCTCGGCGCGAGCGTTCCCGACGCGGCGATCGTCGCGCTCTACGACGCGCTGGTCGCGATCCAGCCGACGATCGGCGCGATCGTCAGCCGCGCCTGCGCGGTCGGCGCTGCGCAGGGTGCGAGCGCCGGCCGCGCTGCGCTGGCGGGCCTTGCCGCCAAGGAGGTCGACGGGTATCAGCCGTACTGGGCTGCGCTCGCTCACCTGGCCGCCCAAGACGGCGACCTCGCGACCGCGCGAGCGGCGCGCGAACGCGCCGTCGGCTTGAGCACCGACCCTTCGGTGCGGCGCTTCCTGTTGCGCGAAGCGTGATCAGTTCGCCGGCCCGTTGACGGAGGAGGCGCTCCCTCCATACTCGGGGACCCGCCCCGATCGCGCCTTTCCCATGTGCCAGCTCCTCGGCATGAACGCCAACACGCCCACCGACGTGATGTTCAGCTTCACGGGCTTCGCGACGCGCGCCGAGGAGCACAAGGACGGCTTCGGCATCGCCTTCTTCGAGGACAAGGGCGTCCGTCTCTTCGTCGACACCTCGAGCGCGCGCGAATCGCCGGTTGCCGAGATGGTGCGGCGCTATCCGATCCGCAGCGAGAACATCGTCGCCCACATCAGGAAGGCGACGCAGGGGCGCGTGGCCCTCGAGAACACGCATCCGTTCGTGCGCGAGCTGTGGGGCCGCTACTGGGTGTTCGCCCACAACGGCGATCTCAAGAGCTACGCACCGCGGCTGCACGGCGCGTTCCGCCCCGTCGGCAACACCGACAGCGAGCGCGCCTTCTGCTGGCTGATGCAGGAGCTCGCGAAGTCGCACGCGAGCGTGCCTTCGATCGGCGAGCTCACCGCGACGCTCGCCGAGCTGCTGCCGCAGGTCGCCGCGCACGGCGTCTTCAACGCCATGCTCGACAACGGCCAGGCGCTCTGGGCGCACTGCTCGACGAACCTGCACCACATCGTGCGCCAGCATCCGTTCGCGCGCGCGTCGCTGCAGGACGAGGACGTCACCGTCGACTTCGCGCAGCAGACTTCGCCGCGCGACCGCGTCGCCGTCGTTGTCACCGAGCCGCTGACGAAGGACGAGCAGTGGCAGGCGTTCGCCCCTGGCGAGCTGCGCGTGTTCGTCGACGGGGCGCCGATGGAGCTCGCTCACCGACGGTGTTGACCGGGCGGCACAGGGCCGGTGAGCGGCGGGTACGCCTCGGACGACGGCGGCCGAGGCGGTGATCACGGGGCTCGGCGAGCCCGGTGCGACATGGCGTTCATCACGGAGCCGTGGCCGCCGTCGCCCGAGTCGCACCCACCACTCGCCGTCCCGGCTCTGGAAGCAGAACCGCTCCCCGCCCCCGTGTGCCACGGGACACCCCGTCACATTTGGAGACAATGCAGCCCGCCGCCACCAGGGGACAAAGAACGCACATGACCGCCACAGAAGCCCCCAAGATCCGCTTCGACATCTTCTACAAGCACGACGACCTGACCCGCCTGCTGTTCGAGTACGCGCAGGCGTTCCCGACGCTGGCGGCGATCCGCTCGATCGGCAAGAGCTTCGAAGGGCGCGACATCTGGGTGGCGACGCTGACCAACCTCGCGACCGGCGCGGCGGAGGACAAGCCCGCGTTCTGGGCCGACGGCAACATCCACGCCGCCGAGCTGACGGCATCGACGGCGGTGCTCTATTTCCTCAACGAGCTGCTCACGAAACACGGCAGCGACGCCGAGATCACCGAGCTGCTCGACACGCGCGCGATCTATCTGTGCCCGCGCCTGAACCCCGACGGCGCCGAGCTCGCGCTCGCCGACCGGCCCCGCCACATCCGCTCGTCGACGCGGCGCTATCCCTTCGAAGAGGAGCCGGTCGACGGGCTCACCGCGGAGGACATCGACGGCGACGGCCGCGTCCTCTTCATGCGCGTCGCCGATCCGCACGGGACGTGGAAGAAGTGCGCGCAGGACGAGCGCCTGATGGTGGCGCGCGAGCCCGGCGAGTTCGGCGGCGCGTATTTCCGCCTCATGCCCGAGGGGCTGATCAGAAACTACGACGGCCTGACGATCAAGGTCAACTCCGACCTCGAAGGCCTCGATCTCAACCGCAACTTTCCCTCGGGCTGGCGCCAGGAGCACGAGCAGGTCGGTGCCGGCGACTATCCGACCAGCGAGCCCGAGGTCAAGGCGATGGTCGACTTCATCGTCAACCACAAGAACATCGGCGCGGCGATCAGCTACCACACCCACAGCGGCGTGATCCTGAGGCCGATGGGGACGCAGAGCGACGACGACATGATCCCGGAGGACCTGTGGTCGATCAAGCGCTTCAGCGAGATCGGCGCCAGGCTCACCGGCTACCCGGCGATCAGCATCTGGCACGACTTCAAGTACCACCCGAAGGACGTCATCAGCGGCACGCAGGACTGGGTCTACGAGCACCTCGGCGCGCTGTTCTGGGTGGTCGAGATCTGGGCGCCGAACAAGGAAGCGGGCATCGCCGACTACAAGTGGATCGACTGGTACCGCGAGCACCCGGTCGAGGACGACCTGCAGCTGATCAAGTGGAGCGACGAGCATTGCGGCGGCCAGGCGCACATCGACTGGAAGCCGTTCATGCACCCGCAACTCGGCGAGGTCGAGATCGGCGGTTGGGACAAGATGAACTACTGGCGCAACCCGCCGCCGCATCTGCGCGAGAGGGAAGCGGCGCGCTTCCCGAAGTGGATGACGACGATCGCGCTCTCGCTGCCCAGGCTCGAGCTGCTGCGCACCGAGGTGCGCGCGCTCGGCGGTGACACCTGGCGCGTCCGCATCGCCGTCGCCAACAGCGGCTGGCTGCCGGCCTACGTGACCAAGCGCGCGCTGGCGCGAAAGACGGTGCGCGGCGTGATGTTCGAGATCCACCTCCCCGAGAACGATCGCTCGGTCTCGCTCGTCAGCGGCAAGCCGCGCATGGAAGGGCCGCAGCTCGAAGGCCACGCGCCGAAGAACTCGCTCAATGCCTTCCTGCCCAATCGCGAGATCACCGCCGATCGCGCGGTCGGCGAGTGGGTCGTGCGCGCGCCGCCGGGAACGCGGCTGGCACTTTCGGCGCGCGCCGAACGCGCCGGCGCCGTGCGCGCCGAGGTGATCCTCGACTGAGGAAGGGGCCGGCGCGCGTCGCCACGTCGACCCTGCGCCTTGCAAGCGTCAGATCTTGCGCAGGTACGCCAGCAGCGCGGGAATCTCGCCTTGCGTGAACGGCCGGTCGATGACGGGCGGCGCGACGCCGGGCTTGGTCGTCAGCAGCGGCGCGGCCGGGTTCTGCACCTGCACCCGCTTGAAGAATGCCGTGTAGTGGTCGAGCATCTCCTCGAGCGTCGCCGCGGTGTTGTTGGAGAAGTACGGCGCCGTCCGGCTCAGGCCGCGCAGGCTCGGGATGTCCATGTGCTGGATGTCGCCGGGTCCGCCCGCGGCCGGGTAGCCCGTCAGCAACAGCCGGCCCGGGTCGGAGGTCGTGATCCGGGTGACGCAAGGCGGTTGCGGCGCGGCGCCGCCGCACGGCGTGCCGCCCGGCGCGACGCCGCTGTTGGTGATCTCGTAGCTGCGCACGTTCTTCATCTGGCTGGCGCTGCACGGTTTGAAGTCGAAGCGCGCCGGGCTGACCGTGTCGACCGGTCGCGGGCAAGCGGTCGCGATGTCGTGGTAGCGGACGAGCGCGGTGGGCGTGCCGGCCACGCCTTGCAGGATCGGCACGCTGCCGCTGGGATGGCCGGCCCCGTTGCCGTGGCACTGGCCGCAGGCCCGGTCGAACACCAGCCTGCCGGCCGCCTCCAGGGGGTCGAGCGCCGGGTCCGGGTCGGGCAGCGGTGTCACCCCGCTCGCCATCGCGTTCGCCAATGCCCGAACCGCGGGCGACGAGAACTCGCCGTTCTCGAACGCCGCCAGGTCGTCCAGAAAACCGGCCGATGGATCGCTCGTCGCGCCGGCATGGTTGCGCAGCGCGGCGAGGGCCTGGTTCTGCAGCGTGTCGATGCGGCCGTCGAGCTGGTAACCCCCGCTCGGGTTCGCGCCGCGCGGCCAGACCGGGCCGAGCCCGTCGGGGCCGGTGATGCGAACGTCGAGGATCGAAGGCACCGAGCGCCAGACGTCGGCGACGGTCTCGCTCGTCGGCCGTGCCGAGGCCGGGCACGGCACGGTGGCGCCGCAGTCGAGCAGCTTCACGTTCGCGGGCAAGGGAATCGTCACCCGCACCAGGCCGTTCTCGGTCAGATTGGTGAAGTCGTGCGCAGCCGCCCCGTTGACGCGGAAGTCGTCGGCGTCGATGGCGCGAAAGAGCGGGTCGTCGGTGCCGGTGGCCAGCATCGTCGCGCGGCGCGCCTGGGCGTTCGCAGGCCGGAGCTGAAAGCTCTCTTCCGGCACGTGGCAGTCGGCGCACGATCGACCGTTGGCGCCGAGGCCGGTCAGCGTTCGGTTGCTGAAGTTCGCCTTGCCGCGGCAGAAAGCGCTCGTCCCCGACGCCGGCTGCACACCGGTCGCGCAGCCTTCGGCATCGAAGACGGTTGCCTCCTCCGCGCCGCCGCCGCCGCACGCGGCGATGACGACGACCAGCAAGAGGGTGGCGTGGAACTGGCGAAAGCGGTGGCGGTGGCTCATGTCGGTACTCCTGTGGATCGATGTCGGCCGCGGCTGCGGACCGGGAGTCCACAATGGCGCCGCCCCTGCCGCGCGTCGTTAGACGCTCTGAAGATTTCCTGAAGAACCTTGAATCAGCGCCATGCCCGGGTCTGAGCGCTACGCCTTCGGCGACTTCGTGCTCGAGCGCTCGCACCGGCGCGTGCTGCGCGGCGACGGCACGACGCTGACCCTGACGCCGCGCCAGTTCGACGCCCTGCTGCTGTTCGTCGAGAACGCCGGCCAGCTGCTCGAGAAGGACACGCTGATGCGAGCCCTCTGGCCAGGGCTGGTGGTGGAGGAGAACAACCTCAGCCAGACCATCTCGAGCCTGCGCCGCGCGCTCGGCGACGAGCCCCCCGGCCGCCGTTTCATCCAGACGGTGGCGCGGCGCGGGTTCCGGCTCATCGTCCCGGTCACGATCGACGCGCCGGCGTCGCCGCCGGCCTCGCCGAGCGCACCGACCGGAGCCGGCGACTCCGCACCGGACCCGTCATCGGCGCCGTCGAGCGCCGACGTTCGTCGCCGCCGGCGCGCGCTCCAGCTGATCGGGGCCTTGGCCGGCACCGGGGTCGTGGCCGCGGCGCTCTGGGCGTGGCGACGTGTCGCTCCGGGGGCGGGCGACGTCCGCACGAGCGCGACGCTGGCGGTGTTGCCGTTCAAGCCGCTCGCGGCCGAAAGCCGCGACCAGTTGCTGGAGCTCGGCATGGCCGACAGCCTGATCACCCGGTTGTCGACGGTGCCCGGCCTGGTCGTGAGGTCGGTGGGGTCGGTACGACGCTACGCCGGCAGCGAACAGGATCCGGTCCGGGCCGCGCAGGACCTCGACGTTGCCTGGATCGTCGACGGCTCGCTGCAACGCCGCGGCGATCAACTGCGCGTCAGCGCGCGCCTGCTGCGCGCCAGCGACGGCAGCGCCGCGTGGAGCGGCAGCTTCGACGAGAAGTTCACCGGCGTGTTCGACGTCCAGGATGCGATCTCGGCGCGTGTGCTGCACGCCCTGGAAGGGACGTTGCAGGCGGGTGCCGGCGCCATGGAAGGCGCGGCCGGCGACCGCGGCGGAACCCGCAACACCGAGGCCTACGAGCTCTACCTCGCCGCGTCGAGACATGCCCAGTCGCGCCGAGCCGAAGGCATGCGCAAGGCCATCGCGTTGTTCAATCAGGCGATCGCGGTCGATCCGTCGTATGCGCTGGCGCACGCCGCACTCGCGGAAAGCCTGCGCGAAACGATGCTCTCTGCCGACGCCCGTCCCGTCAGCGTGGTGGG
The DNA here is from genome assembly GCA_039932815.1 of Caldimonas sp. GTDB lineage: Bacteria > Pseudomonadota > Gammaproteobacteria > Burkholderiales > Burkholderiaceae_C > Schlegelella_A. The sequence continues at coordinate 13,852 of JBDTPG010000018.1, read as the reverse complement.
GCCGGCGCGCTCGGCCATCGAGCGCGCCCTGACGCTGGCGCCGAACCTGGGACGTGCCCTGTCGGAGAAGGGCTACAGCCTCTACTACTTCGACTTCGACTGGCCCGGCGCCGAGCGCGAGTACCGGCGTGCGCTGTCGTTCAATCCCAACGTGGCAGAGGCGCACTTCGGCCTGGCCCAGCTGCTGCTCACCCAGGACCGCGCCGACGAGGGCTTCACCCACCTGCGCCGCGCGCGCGAGCTCGACCCGATGTCGCCGTTCTTCAACACCCTGGAGGCCGGCTATCTCTTCGCGTCCGGAAAACGCGAGGAGGGCAAGCGACGACTCCAGCGCGCCTTCGACATCGAGCCCGGGTTCTTCCTCGCGCACCGGACCGAGGCCGTGATGCAGCTCGCCGAGGGCGAGCCCGAGCCGGCGATCGCCTCGCTGCGACGTGCCGCCGCGCAGGCCGAGGGCAACAGCAGGCCCAGCGCGCTGCTCGGCATGCATCTGGCGCGCCTGGGCCGCCGCGACGAGGCTCGCGCGATCCTGGATCGGCTGCTCCGGGAATCGAGCGCGCGCTATGTCCCGGCGTTCTCGCTCGCGGTGCTGCAGGCGGCGCTCGGCGACAGCGCGAGCGCGCTCGACTCGCTGGAGAACGCCTACGCGGCGCGCGATCCGCAGCTCGTCTTCCTGAAGGACGACCCGCGCTGGTCGGACCTGCGCCGCGAGCCCCGCTTCGCCGCGCTCATGCGCGCGATGAAGCTCGATCGCTACGGGCCGGGCTTGTCGCCGAGCTAGAACCTGACGCGCAGGCCGCCGGCGATCGCGTTGCCCGACGAGACGAAGCTCAGCTTCTCGTACATCGCGGCGACGTAGATGTCGGTGCGCTTGGACAGGAAGTGGTCGTAGCCGATCGAGGCGGTCCGGTCGGTCGTCGCCCTCGACGGCCTCGAATCGTGGGCGCGGCCGTAGGCGACGAGGATGACGCCCGTGCCGATCGGCACGGCGGCGCCGAGCTGGAACGAGGTGTTGCGCACGTCTTCGTTGGCTTCGGTCTTGATTCGGCCGACCAGGCCGTAGAGGCGCACGAACTGGAAGTCGTAGGTCGCCCCGGCCTGCAGGATCACCTGGCGCTGGAAGCCCGGGGGCAGCGCCTGGCCGCTGTTGCGGACCCTCTCGGCGACGACCGTCGCCGCGAACGGCCCGGTGATGTACGAGATGCTGAGGCCCAGGTTGTGCCCGTTCGAATCGCCCGGTGTCGTCTCGTCGGCGTTGGCGGAGAAGACGACGCGCAGCGGATCGCGCGGGTTGTTGGTGTACCAGATGCTGTTGTTCCAGCGCGTGTCGCCCAGGACTGCGCCGCCGAAGTACTGGCGCACCGCCGGCGAGAAGCCGATCGATTCGCCGAACGGATTGAAGTTGATCGTCGAGAGCCAGAGCGGCGAGGGCGTGCGGCCGAGGACGGTCGAGCCGAAGGAGCCCAGCAGGCCGACACTCGCCTCGCGGGCCCAGAAGGCATCGCCGTCGGCGCGGCCGGCTGCGCCGACGTCGACGCGGATGTACGACTCGAGCTTGAAGACCGCGCGCAAGCCGCCACCGAGGTCTTCAATGCCGCGCAAGCCGAAGTAGCTGCGCGCCATGTTGCCGCTGTCGAGCTGCAGCGAGCGGGTGTCGATGCCGACCGGCCTGACGCGGCTCGCCGAGGCGTCGAGCAGACCGTAGAGGACGGCGCTTTGCGCCGCGGCACCTGCGCCCGAGGTCAGGGCGGCAGCCGCGACGGCGGCCGTGCAGAGCGAGCGAATCATTCGAGGCATTCCGGCTTTCCGACAGACAACGACGCCCGTGAAGCAGGCGCCGGGTTCGATTCTGGCCGAGATCGATCGGCGGGCGCGCGCCTTCGCGCCGGTTGACTCGCAGCCGCCACAATCGCCTTCCCTTTCCTGCGGACGAGCGATGGAGATCCTGGTCAACGGCGCGCGGCGCGCCCTCCCCGACGACCTCGCCGATCCGGCGCTGCCGCTGCTGTGGGCGCTGCGCGACCTGCTCGGCCTGACCGGAACCAAGTTCGGCTGCGGCGTCGCCGCCTGCGGCGCATGCACCGTCCACGTCGACGGCGAGGCGGTGCGCTCGTGCGTCGTCCCGATCGGCACGCTGAAGGGGCGCCGCGTCATCACGATCGAGGCGCTCGGCAGCGCCGAGGTGCCGCATCCGCTGCAGCGCGCCTGGGTCGCGCACCAGGTGCCGCAGTGCGGCTACTGCCAGAGCGGCATCCTGATGGCCGCGGCCGCGCTGCTGGCGAAGAACCGCAGGCCGAGCGACGCCGACATCGACGCCGCGATCTCCAACGTCTGCCGTTGCGGCACCTATCCCCGCCTGCGCGCCGCCATTCGCGCCGCCGCGGCAGAGATGGGATGAAGCGCCGCGCCCTGCTCGTCACCGGCCTCGGCGCGGCCGGCGCGCTGGTCGTCGGCTGGGGCGTGCTGCCGCCGCGCGATCGCCTCGGCGCGGTCGATGGGCTGCCGGTCGAGGCGGGCGAGGTCAGCCTCAACGGCTGGATCAAGATCGCCGCCGACGGCGCCGTCATGCTGGCGATGAACCGCAGCGAGATGGGCCAGGGCACGCACACCGCGCTCGCCATGCTCGTCGCCGAGGAGCTCGACGTGCCGCTGGCGAACGTTCGCCTCGTGCCCGCCGGCGCCGACCGCCTCTACGGCAACGTCTCGGCGATGGTCGCGAGCGTGCCGTACTTCCATCCGCGCGAGACCGAGCGCGGCCACGAGACGGCGCCGGCCAAGGCCGGCCAATGGGTCGTCGCCAAGGTCGCGCGCGAGCTCGGCATCAACCTCACAGGAGGCTCGTCGAGCGTGGTCGACGGCTGGGACGTGCTGCGCCTCGCCGCCGCGACCGCCCGCGCGCGCCTGCTCGGCGCCGCATCGATCGCCTGGAAGCAGCCCGCCGGCGAGCTCGTCGTCCGCGACGGCGTCGTCAGCCATCCCGCCGGCGGGTCGGCCCACTACGGCGAGCTGGCGCGCATGGCGGCGGCGACGCCGACCGGCGAGGTGCGCCTGAAGCGGCGCGAGGACTGGAAGCTGATCGGCACGGCCGCGCCGCGCATCGATGCCGTCGTCAAGAGCGACGGCTCGGCGCGCTTCGGCATCGACGTGCGTCCGCCGGGCCTGCTGTTCGCGGCGATCCGCCACTGCCCGATGCTCGGCGGCAGCCCGGGCGCGGTCGACGTCGCGCCGGCGCTCGCCCTGGCGGGCGTCGAGCGCGTGGTCCGCCTCGGCCCTTACGGCGGATCGACGGCGGCGCTCGCCGTCGTCGGCCGGACGGTGTGGCACGCGCAGCGCGGCGCCGCGGCGATCAAGGTCGAGTGGCAGCAGCGCCCGGCAGGCGGCCTCGACACGCGACAGGTCATGGCCCACCTCGAAGAGCGCGCGCGTGCCGCGGCGGCGGCCGACGGCGGCTTTCCCTTCCACAGCCGCGGCGACGTCGCCGGCGCCGACGCGAGCGTCGCGCGTCACGTCGAGCAGGTCTATCGCGCCCCCTACCTCGCCCACGCCGCGATGGAGCCGATCAACTGCACGGCACGCGTCGCCGGCGGCAAGGTCGAGGTCTGGGCACCGACTCAAGTGCCCGGCCTCGCGCGCTCGATGGCGGCCCTCGTCGCCAACGTCGCCGAGGAGGCGGTCACGGTCCACGTCACCTACCTGGGCGGCGGCTTCGGCCGGCGCCTCGACGTCGACTTCGTCGGCCAGGCGGTACGGATCGCCCTCGAGACCGGCGGCCGACCGGTGCAGCTCGTCTGGTCGCGCGAAGAGGACATGACGCACGACTTCTACCGCCCGGCCGCGGTCGCGGTGCTGCGCGCCGGCCTCGGCGCCGACGGCCTGCCGCGGACGCTGCGCATCACCAGCGCCGGCGATGCGATCACGCCGCGCTGGATGGAGCGCGGCCTCCCCCACCTCGCCGGCCCGGTCGACACGCCCGACAAGACGACGAGCGAGGGCCTGTTCGACCAGCTCTACGGCGTTCCCCACCAGCGCATCGCCCACGTCGCGACGCTGAGCGGCGTGCCGATCGGCTACTGGCGTTCGGTCGGCCACTCGCACAACGCGTTCTTCGTCGAGTCGTTCATCGACGAGCTCGCGCACGCAGCCGGCCGCGACCCGGTCGACTATCGCCTGGGCCTGCTGAAGGAGGCGCCGCGCCACGCCGCGGTGCTGCGCCTGGCCGCCGAACGCGCGGGCTGGCCCGGGCAGGGGCGGTCGCGGCCGCTCGATGCCGGGCGGGCACGCGGCGTCGCGCTGCACGAATCGTTCGGCAGCATCGTCGCCCAGGTCGTCGAGGCGTCGATCGAGAACGGCCGGCCGCGCGTGCATCGCGTCGTCTGCGCCGCCGACATCGGCACCGCAGTCAACCCGGGCATCGTCGCGCAGCAGATGGAAGGCGCGGTGATCTTCGCGCTGTCGGCAGCGCTCGACGGCCGCATCGACATCGTCGACGGCGTCGTCCAGCAGACCAACTTCCCGAACTATCCGGTGGTTCGCCTCGCGCAGGCGCCGCTGATCGAGACCCACCTCGTCGACAGCGCGCGCTACCCGGGCGGCGTCGGCGAGATCGGCACGCCGCCGCTGGCGCCGGCCCTCGCCAACGCACTCTTTGCGCTCACCGGCAAGCGCCTGCGCGAGCTGCCGCTGCGGCTGTAGGTCGAGCGGGCGGCTAGGTCGAGGTCAGCGCGGCCGCAAGCTCCCGACGCGCCGTGTCGGCCGCTGCGCGCGCGGCGTCGGCGTAATCGACGCCGCTGCCGGCATAGAGCACCGCGCGCGACGAGCTGACGATGATCGGACCGGTGGTCCGCTCGGCCGTTCCGCGCCAGCCCGCTCGCACCGTCGCTGCCGGGTCGCCGCCTTGCGCGCCGATGCCGGGGATGAGCAACGGCAGCTCGGGCGCGATCTCGCGGACGCGGGCGATGTCGGCGGGATAGGTCGCGCCGACGACGAGGCCGAGCTGGCCGCCGCTGTTCCAGGTGCCGGCGGCGAGTCGGGCGATCCGCTCGTAGACCTTCTCGCCCGATTCGAGGCGCAGGTCCTGCAGGTCGTCGCCGCCCGGGTTGGAGGTGCGGCAGAGCAGGATCGCGCCCTTGCCTTCGTAGCGCAGGTAGGGCTCGATCGAATCGAAGCCGAGCAACGGCGACAGCGTCACCGCGTCGGCGCGATAGCGCACGAAGACCTCGCGCGCGTACTGCTCGGCGGTCGAGCCCATGTCGCCGCGCTTGGCGTCGAGGATCACCGGCACCTCGGACGCGCTGTCGTGGATGTAGGCGATCAGCCGCTCGAGCTGCGCTTCGGCGCCGTTGGCCGCGAAGTACGCGATCTGCGGCTTGAACGCGATCACCAGGTCCTTGGTGCGGTCGACGATGGCGGCGCAGAACTCGAAGATGCACGATGCGTCGCCTTTCATCGCACCCGGGAATCGGGCCGGGTCGGGATCGAGCCCGACGCAAAGCAGGGAGCGGTTGGCGCGCTCGGCGCGCGCGAGCGCGGCGACGAAGCTCATGACCTCGCCTTCGCTCTCGCGGCGGCCGCGTCGGCCGCGCTTCGCGCCAGCGTCGCCGCCAGGCCGACATAGCGGCGCGGCGTCAGGGCGAGCAGGCGATCGCGCTCGGCTGCGGGGATCGCGAGGCCGCGGACGAACTCGTGCAGGACCTCGCGCGTGATCGTCTTGCCGCGCGTCAGCGCCTTCAGCTGCTCGTAGGGCTCGGCGATGCCGTGCCGGCGCATGACCGTCTGCACCGGCTCGGCGAGGACTTCCCACGCATCGTCGAGGTCGGCGTCGATCGCGGCCGTGCCGATGCCGATCTTGGCCATGCCGCGCGCGAGCGAATCGCAGGCGAGGACGGTGTGGCCGAACGCGACGCCCAGGTTGCGCAGCACCGTGCTGTCGGTCAGGTCGCGCTGGAAGCGCGAGATCGGCAGCTTCTCGCTCATGTGCGCGAACAGGGCGTTGGCGAGGCCGAGGTTGCCTTCGGCGTTTTCGAAGTCGATCGGGTTGACCTTGTGCGGCATCGTGCTCGAGCCGATCTCTCCGGCGACCGTCTTCTGCGTGAAGTAGCCCAGGCTGATGTAGCCCCAGGCGTCGCGCGCCCAGTCGATCAGGATCGTGTTGCTGCGCCTGATCGCGTCGAACAGCTCGGCCATGGCGTCGTGCGGCTCGATCTGCGTCGTGTGGGCGTTGAATTCGAGGCCGAGGCGCTCCTCGACGACGCGTCGCGCGAACGCCTGCCAGTCGAACTCCGGATACGCGACGACGTGGGCGTTGTAGTTGCCGACCGCGCCGTTCATCTTGGCGCGCAGCGCCACTGCGGCGATGCCATCGCGGGCCCGGGCGAGGCGTACCGCGACGTTGCCGATCTCCTTGCCGAGCGTCGTCGGCGACGCCGTCTGGCCGTGCGTTCGCGCCACCATCGGCTGGCCGGCGTGCTCCTCGGCGAGAGCGGCGAGGCGGCCCACCAGCGCGTCGAGGGCGGGCAGCAGGACCTCGCGCCGCGCCGCCTCGAGCATCAGCGCGTGGCTGGTGTTGTTGATGTCCTCGCTGGTGCAGGCGAAGTGGATGAAGCCGGTCGCGCCGGCGAGCGACGGCTCGGCGGCGAAGCGCTCGCCGAGCCAGTACTCGACCGCCTTGACGTCGTGGTTGGTGCGCTGCTCGATCGCCTTGATCGCCTCGGCATCGGCGACCGAGAACCCGGCGACGAGCCGGCTCAGGAACAGGGTCGCCGCCGGCCCGGGCGGCTTGATCTCGGCCAGGCCTGCCGAGGCCAGGGCGATGAACCATTCGACCTCGACGCGGACGCGACAGCGCATCAGGCCGAACTCCGACAGCCACGGCCGAAGGGCATCGAGCTTTCCGGCATAGCGGCCGTCGAGGGGAGACAGCGCGGTGAGGGACGAGGCGTGCATCTTGCGGGTGGTCGAAGGGCGCGGCGTCCCGGCCACGGCGGCCGGCTGCGGCGAGCCCGCCATTATCTGCGCTGACCCTAGAATGAAACGAAACGTAGCACCCTCGAACAAGGAAGCGGCCCCGCCGACCCATGAAACTCATCGGCTCGCTCAACAGCCCGTACGTGCGCAAGGTGCGCATCGTCATGGCGGAAAAGAAGCTCGACTACCAGTTCGTCCAGGAGGATGTCTGGGGCAGCGACGCGATCCTCGCGTCCAACCCGCTCGGCAAGGTCCCGTGTCTGGTCATGGAAGGCGGCGAGGCGGTGTTCGACTCGCGCGTCATCGTCGAGTACCTCGACGCGCGCTCGCCGCTGGCGCGCCTGATCCCCGAGCCGAACCGCGAACGCACCGAGGTCCGCACCTGGGAAGCGCTCGCCGACGGCATCGTCGACGCCGCCATCCTCGCCCGCCTCGAGGCGAACTGGCCCGGGCGCACGGCCGAGCAGCGCTCGCAGGCCTGGATCGACCGGCAGATGACGAAGGTGAGCGCCTCGCTCGAGGCCGTCGCCACCGGCCTTGCCGCCAAGCCCTGGTGCACCGGCATCCACATGACGCTCGCCGACGTCGCCGTCGGCTGCGCGCTCGGCTACCTCGACTTCCGCTTCCCGCAGCTCGCCTGGCGCAGCGACTACCCGACCCTGGGGCGCCTGTCGGACAAGCTGAACGCGCGCAACAGCTTCATCGAAACCGCGCCGCCGCGCGCCTGATCGGTCAGGCCGCGGCGCTCGGCTCGGCCGCGCGCACCGGCGCCACCGCGGCCGCCGCGGCGCGCACCGCCGGCCCGGCCGGCGACGCCGGCAGGACGGCGCTGAAGCTCGTCGCGCTCGCCATCGGCCAGTAGGTGCGAAACACCTGCAGCGACAACTCGTCGCGCAGCAGCTCGCCGGGCTCGACGAAGGGCAGCAGGTTGGCGAGCAGCTTGACGCCGTGCTCCGAGTTGCGGCGCACGATGTGGTCGGCGGTGATCCCGGCCGGATCGCGCAGCCCGGCCGCCTGGACCAGCTCCTTCAGCGCGAGCAGCGTGTTCTGGTGGAAGTGGTAGACGCGGTCGGCCTTGTTGGCGACGTCGAGCGCCTTCTGGCGCTGCGGGTCCTGCGTCGTCACGCCGGTCGGGCAGGCGCCGGTGTGGCAGGTCTGGGCCTGGATGCAACCGAGCGCGAACATGAAGCCGCGCGCGGCGTTGCACCAGTCGGCGCCGATCGCGAGCATGCGGGCGATATCGAAGGCGCTCACGACCTTGCCCGCACAGCCGATCTTGATCTGGTCGCGCAGGCCGAGGCCGACCAGCGTGTTGTGGACGAGCAGCAGGCCTTCCTGCAGGGGCGCGCCGACGTGATCGCAGAATTCGAGCGGTGCCGCGCCGGTGCCGCCCTCGGCGCCGTCGACGACGATGAAGTCGGGCAGGATGCCGGTCTCGTGCATCGCCTTGGCGATGCTGAACCATTCCCACGGGTGGCCGATGCAGAGCTTGAAGCCGGTCGGCTTGCCGCCCGAGAGCTCGCGCAGCCGGTCGATGAACTTCATCATCTCGATCGGCGTCTTGAACGCCGCGTGCGACGCCGGCGAGACGCAGTCGACCCAAGGCCGGACGCTGCGCGCCTCGGCGATCTCGATCGTCACCTTCGGCCCCGGCAGCACGCCGCCGTGGCCCGGCTTGGCGCCTTGCGAGAGCTTGAGCTCGATCATCCTGACCTGCGGATCCTGGGCGTTGGCGGCGAAGCGCTCTTCGGAGAAGCTGCCATCGGCGCCGCAGCAGCCGAAGTAGCCCGAGCCGATCTCCCAGATCAGGTCGCCGCCGTGGACGCGGTGATGCCGGCTGATCGAGCCTTCACCGGTGTCGTGCGCGAAGTTGCCGCGCCTGGCCCCGGCATTGAGGGCCAGGATGGCGTTCGCCGAGAGCGCCCCGAAGCTCATCGCCGAGATGTTGAAGAGGCTCGCGCTGTACGGCTTGGCGCGGTTGGCGCCGATCGTGACGCGGAAATCGTGCGTCTCGACCACCGTCGGCTGCATCGAGTGGTTGATCCACTCGTAGCCGATCGCCGCGACGTCGAGCTGCGTGCCGAACGGCCGCTTGTCGGAATCGCCCTTGGCGCGCTGGTAGACGAGCGAGCGCTGCTGGCGCGAGAACGGCGCCGCTTCGCTGTCGCTCTCGATGAAGTACTGGCGCATCTCCGGCCGGACGAACTCGAGCAGGAAGCGCAGGTGGCCGATCACCGGATAGTTGCGCAGGACGGCGTGGCGCTTCTGGCGCACGTCGCGCACGCCGAGCAGGACCAGGCCGAGGAAGAGGATCGCGAGCCACGCGTCCATTCCCATCCTGGCCCAGGCGAACGCGCTCGCGACGAAGCCGATGAAGCAGACGGCCCATGCCGAGTAGCGGATCGGGAAGAACTGGTCGAACCGCTTGACCCAGACGAACATGCGAGCTCCTGCCGCGAAGTGGCGCGATGGTAAGCGCCGGCGTCGCTTCAGGGCGCCAGGAAGGTGCGCAGGCGCGTGACGATGTCGTCAGGAAGCTCTTCGGGGATGAAGTGGCCGGCCGCCAGGGCCTCGCCTTCCACCGTCGCCGCGCACTGCGCGCGCCAGAGCGCGAGCGGGTCGTACAGGCGGTCGACGACGCCGCGCGTGCCCCACAGCACGAGCGTCGGGCAGGCGATCTTTTCGCCGGCGGCGCGAGAGGCGCGATCGTGCTCGAGGTCGATCGACGCCGAGGCGCGGTAGTCCTCGCAGGTGGCGTGGATGGTGTCGGCACGGCAAAAGCAGCGCTCGTACTCGGCGAGCGCTTCGGGCTCGATGAACCCGACGCCCTGCGAGCCCCAGCCGCCCAGCGTCCAGCGCAGGTAGAACGCGGCGTCGCCGCCGATCATCCGTTCCGGGAGCGGCGCTGGCTGGATCAGGAAGAACCAGTGGTAGTACCAGCTGGCGAAGCGCATGTCGGTCGCCTCGTACATGTCGAGCGTCGGCACGATGTCGATCACGGCGAGCCGCTCGACGCGTTCGGGATGATCGAGCGCGAGCCGATGCGCGACCCGGCCGCCGCGGTCGTGGCCGACCACCGCGAAGCGGTCATGGCCGAGCGAGCGCATCAGCGCGACCAGGTCGGCGGCCATCACCCGCTTGCTGTGCTGCGCGTGGTCGAGCTCGGGCGTCGGCGCGGGCAGCGGCTTGGTCGAATCGCCGTAGCCTCGCAGGTCCGGGATGACGAGCGTGAAGTCGGCGGCGAGCCGGCCCGCGACGCGGTGCCACATCGCGTGCGTCTGCGGATAGCCGTGCAGGAGGAGCAGGGGCGGTTTCGAGCGGTCGATGCCGGTTCGGGCGAACAGCTCGACGGCGCCGACCGGATGCAGGCCACTCTCGAATCCGTCGAACCAGGCCATGGCGTCTCCTCGGCGCTGCGCGATCGGATTCTCGCGCGATGCGGACGTGTCGTCAGGCCGCAAGCCAGCGCTCCACGAGATCGCGCCCGAAAGGGGCATCGCTATACTTCGCCCCGAAGCGCCGATTTGTTCCGGCTTGCGGGCGCTCTATAAATTCGGCTAAAGACAGGACGCACGAACCCGGTGTCCCGCTTTGGCGGCGCCGGGTTTTTTCATGCTCGTGCCGATGAACTCCGTAGGCGACGTCCAGCCGCAATCGATGCATTTCGCCGCGCCGCTCGCGCTGGCCAGCGGCTCGGTGCTGCGCGACTACACGCTCGCCTACGAGACCTACGGGACGCTGAACGCAAGCCGCAGCAACGCCGTCCTCGTCTGCCACGCGCTCAACGCCTCGCACCATGTCGCCGGCACCTACGCGGGTGCGGCCAAGAGCGAGGGCTGGTGGGACAACCTGGTCGGTCCGGGCAAGCCGCTCGACACCGACCGCTTCTTCGTGATCGGCGTCAACAACCCGGGCTCGTGCTTCGGCTCGACCGGGCCGACGAGCCCCAACCCCGATCCCGCCGCGGCCGGTCGCGCCTACGGCAGCGATTTTCCCGTCGTCACCGTCGAGGATTGGGTCGACGCGCAAGCGCGTCTCGTCGACGCGCTCGGCATCGAGCGGCTGGCGGCCGTCCTCGGCGGCAGCCTCGGCGGCATGCAGGCGCTCGCCTGGTCGCTGCGCTTTCCGGAGCGGCTCAGGCAATGCGTCGCGGTGGCGACGGCGCCGAACCTGTCGGCGCAGAACATCGCCTTCAACGAGGTCGCGCGCCGCGCCATCGTCACCGACCCCGACTTCCACGGCGGCCACTACGGCGAGCACGGCGTCGTGCCGAAGCGCGGCCTGACGGTGGCGCGCATGATCGGCCACATCACCTACCTCTCCGACGACTCGATGGAGGCCAAGTTCGGGCGCGGCATGCAGGGCGCGTCGCCGTTCTACTCGACGCAGGAGATCGAGTTCCAGATCGAGGCCTACCTGCGCCACCAGGGCGACAAGTTCAGCGAGTACTTCGACGCCAACACCTACCTGCTCATCACCCGTGCGCTCGACTACTTCGACCCGGCAGCCGCGCATGGCGGCGACCTCACGGCGACCTTTGCCGCGGCGCGCTGCCGCTTCCAGCTGATCAGCTTCACGACCGACTGGCGCTTTGCGCCGGCGCGCTCGCGCGAGATCGTCAAGGCACTGGTCGACAACCGGCGCGACGTCAGCTACGCCGAGATCGATGCGCCGCACGGCCACGACGCCTTCCTGCTCGACGACCCGCGCTACCACGGCGTAATGCGCGCGTGCTTCGCGAACCTGGCGAAGGAGGTGGGATGAGCGATCGCAAGGACATCGAGCTGATCGCCGAGCTCGTGCCGCACGGCTCGCGGGTCCTCGACCTCGGCTGCGGCGACGGCGAGCTGCTCGCGCTGCTGCAGCGCGAGCGCGGCTGCAGCGGCTACGGCATCGAGATCGCCGACGACAACGTGCTCGCCTGCCACCGGCGCGGCGTCAACGTCATCCAGCTCAACCTCGAGGAGGGCCTGGCGCTCTTCGACGACCGGAGCTTCGACGTCGTCCTCCAGCTCGACACGCTGCAGCACCTGAAGAACACCGAGAAGATGCTGCGCGAGACGGCCCGCGTCGGCCGCATCGGCATCGTCAGCTTCCCGAACTTCGCGCACTGGCCGAACCGGCTACACGTCGCCGCCGGGCGCATGCCGGTGACGCGCGTCCTGCCGTACGAGTGGTACGACACGCCGAACATCCGCGTCGGCACGTACGCCGACTTCGAGATCCTGGCGAGGAAGGACGGCCTGACGATCCTCGATTCGTTCGGGATTCAGGCCGGCAGGGTCGTTCGCACGCTGCCCAACCTGCTCGCGAGCGTGGCGGTCTTCAAGTTCGAGCGCGCCTGAGCCGGAGCGAAGGTAGGCTTCGCCTGCGCGCAGGGCCGGCGCGATGTCCGCTCGATCGGCGGAGGGGTCACGATGACGACAGCGAGGAAGGATGAGGACGCCCGGGCAGGCGGCGGCGCCGGCGACGAAGATCGTTCCGCCTCCGCCACCCTTTCCGCCGATGACCCGGCCGCGCCCTTCGGCCGCCCGTCGGGTGGCTGGCGCCTGCGCCTCTACCGGGTCATCTTCGAATCCGACACGCGCGCCGGCCGCAACTTCGACCTGGCGCTGATCTGGCTCATCCTGGCGAGCGTCGGCGTCGTCATGGTCGACAGCTTCGAATCGCTGCACGCCCGCTGGGGGCCGATCCTCACGGCGCTCGAGTGGATGTTCACCGCGATCTTCACGATCGAATACCTCGCGCGCCTGTCGTGCCTGACCAAGCCACTGCGCTACGCGCGCAGCGGCTTCGGAATCATCGATGTCGTCGCCGTCCTGCCGACCTGGGCGGCCCTGTTCGTCCCCGGGCTGCACGCGCTGATCGACGTCCGCCTGTTGCGCCTGCTGCGCCTGTTCAGGATCCTCAAGCTCGCCGAATACGTCGAGGAGTACGGCGCGCTCGGCCGGGCGCTGATGGCGAGCCGGAGGAAGATTCTCGTTTTCCTGAGCTTCGTCCTCCTCGTTGTCGTCGTCATGGGGACCGTGATGTACGTCGTCGAAGGCCCGGCGCGCGGCTTCGCCAACGTGCCGGTCTCGGTGTACTGGGCGATCTCGACGATGACCACCGTCGGCTACGGCGACATCACGCCGCAGACCGGCCTCGGCCGGCTGATCGCCTCGTTGATGATGCTGATCGGCTGGGGCACGCTCGCCGTGCCGACCGGGATCGTCAGCGCCGAGTTCACCGCGCTTCGCTTCAGCGCCGGCGGCGTTGTCGGCGATCGCGTCTGCAGCGGCTGCGGGGCCGAGGGGCACGCGCCGGCGGCCCGTTTCTGCCAGGCCTGCGGCGAGGCGCTGCCGCCCCGTTGAGGGCGGGGCGGGCATGGGCCTCACGATTCGCGAGGCTCGGCTATTCTCCGCAGCTTTCGCTGCAACAACCCCCATGAACTCGATCCGCGTCAGCTGCCGGACACGGCTGCTCGTCACCGCGCTGGCCGCGCTCGTCGCGGCCTGCGGCGCGAAGACGGACAACGCGTCGGCCGCCGCCGGCGGCAAAGGCCCCGGCGCGGGCGGCGGGCCGCCGCCGGCCGAGGTCGGCGTGATCACGGTGCAGCCGCGCGCGGTCGGCATCGTCACCGAACTGCCGGGGCGCCTCGAGGCGTCGCGCGTGGCTCAGGTGCGCGCACGCGCAGCGGGCATCCTGCAGAAGCGCCTCTTTGCCGAGGGCAGCGACGTCAAGGCCGGCCAGGCGCTCTTCAAGATCGACCCGGCGTCGCTGCAGAGCAGCGTCGCCAGCGCACAGGCGACGCTCATGCGCGCCCAGGCCGGCCTCACGCAGGCGACCGCGCAAGCCGAGCGCTACAAGCCGCTGCTCGAGGCCAACGCGATCAGCAAGCAGGACTACG
>JBDTPG010000017.1:0-34457 GCA_039932815.1 Caldimonas sp. | reverse complement strand
TCGTGCCCAGCTCCTTCAGCCACGAACGCTGTTCGCTCGATAGCGGCTTTGCCATTTAAGACTCCCCGTTCATGCGATTGATGCGAGCGAATTCAGCCAAGGGCCCGCGCCAACTGCGTGAGGCTCTTCGACAAGGTCACCTTCAGGTCGGTCTTGACGCCGAACGGGTTCTTGTCGACGTGGTCGATCAACGGCTCGGACTGGACGTACTTGATGTACTCGGCGAGCAGGCCCTTGGACTCGCGAAGCGCCGAGGTGCGTTCGGCGGCGTCCCGGGTTTCCGCAGCGCTGGCGAGCGAGGTCGTCAAGCGGCGATCGAGACGGCCGAGGATCCGGTCGAGTTTCTCGAGTTGATCGTCGATCTCGCTGATGTAGTCGTCTCCTTCGTCGGCGAGCTGCGCGCGAACCGCCTTCTTCAGAGCACCGATGTTTTTTGCCAGGAGCTCGCGGGCGCCGTCCCATGCTTCGGGCGCCTGGACGAGCTCGGGCGACGGTTCCTTCGCCTTGGTCGCTTCGTCGTCGTCGCCGCCCTCGCGACCGCGCGGCTTGACCTCGTCGCCTTCGTCCTCGTCGTGGTCCGCATCCTCGCCGTCCTCGCCGCGGCAGGAAAGCTTCTTTACGCGCATGCCGGTCTGGTTCAGCAGCGCCAGCTTAAGCAGCTTGGCCAGCCCCGAGACCTCGCTCTTCAGGACGAAGGTCGTCGCACCGTCTTCCTTAATGCAGTGCCCGCCGAAGTACTTCACTCCGCCCGACACCCCGAGCTCGTCGGCCAGGATCTTGCGCCGCGCAGGCGCGATCGGCTTGCGCGACATCATCACGGCCACCTGCTTGCCGGCGCGCGCGATGAGCACGTGCATCATCTCGCCCTTGTTGACCTGGCGCAGCAGCGGCAGCATCTTGGTCGTCAGCAGCGCCGACGGCTCGTCCTCGTCGTCCTCGTCGTCGTCCTGCGAGCCCTTCTTCGACTCCTGCTTCTTCGCCTCCGCCTCGGCCTTGGACTTCTTCTCGGCGTCGGCCTTCGCCTTGGCCACGTCGCGCAATGCCGTGTCCGCTGCACTGCTCAGCTCGGCGAGGAACTTGCTCACGGCCGGCGCCGCCGCGATCTCCTTGGACTTCTTCAGCTGGGCGCTCAGCTTGACCACTTCGTCGAGGATCTTCTGCGCATCGTCGTGGTCGTCGTCGCCGAGCTTCTTGATCTCGGCCAGCGCTTTCAGCATGCCGTTGTCCTTGACGGTCTTGTTCTTGGTCAGGACATCCTTCCAGGCCGCGTCGTTCAGGGTCTTCGACCGAATCATGATCGTCATGGTGGGTTACCTCTTCGATGAGTGATGTGAAGTCGCCGCCGACGGCTAGCGAGGCACGAGCCGCGCGCCGGTCATGCGACCGCCGCTCTGGATGATCTCTATCTTTCCTTCGCGAGTATCGAGCGCATCCTGATCGGAGTCGACTCGGCTGATCCACTTGGCCAGTATCTTGTCGGCCTCGTCCGTCGACTTCCCGCGCATCTCGGCGACCGCCTTGATCATGGCGCCTTTCATGATTTCCCGGTGACGCTCCTCGTGTTGGCGGATCAACTCCTGGGCCTGCTCGATGACGAGCTTTTCATCGCCGATCGTCCGCCCGGCGATCCAACGCGGCCGAGCGGTTGTCGTGCGCACCCGCAGATTGGCTCGGACCACGCGGCCTTTCCCGTCGGTGTCGGCATGGGCGATGGTGAGGGTATCGGTCGTCATGTGCCCAGCAATCCCCTGCCCGAGGTACTCGTTTCCCTTGTTGACGAACTCCACCGGATCGTCGGCCCGAACGTTGAATGGCTTGTCGAAATCCTCGAAGATCGGATCCGGCTGGGTGCCGGCGTCAGGCGCCCCTCCGTCCGCGGGGCCCGCGTCGGGCGGCGGCCCTCCGTCGGCAGCCGATTGCTCGACCAGCGCCTTCGGGTCGCTCAGTGCCTTCTTCGTCCCTTCGACGACCTGGTTCGCCAACCCCTTGGCAGCGCCGACGCCTTCGCCGATGGTCTCGGCGACCTTGCCGGCCAGACCCTTGCTGCCCGGAACCACTTCCTCGACGAGTTCGCCGGCGCGTTCGACGGCCTCGCCGCCGGCTTTCGTCACGCGGTCGACAACGCCTGCGGCGCCCTTCGTCAGCCGGTCCAGCGGGCTGGCGGGCTCGGCCGCAGCGGGCGCCGGTGCCGTGGACGGCGCGGGTGGCGTCGCGCCGCCGCGCAATGCGCGCTCGGTCGCGCCGCCCGCATCGACGCGGCCATCGGGCTTGGCGACGCCCATCTTTCTCTGGAACGCTTCGATGGCACCGATGGTCTGAGCACCGCAAGCGCCGTCGGCGGCGATTCCCAGCGCGCCTTGCACCGCACGGACGTCCGCGGAGGCGTTCTGGCCGCCACGGCCAACCGACCCGTGCAGCGGAAACGAGCCCGTGCCTGAACCGCCGACGGCGCCGACAGCCTCGGCCGCCTTCTTGGCGACGCCGGCCGCTGCGCCGCCCACGGCGCCCGCGGCCTTCGCCGCGGCGCCGGCGATGCCTGAAGCGACGCCGTCGATGCCCCCCTCGACGGCTTCCTTGGCTCCCTGCACGATCTGCCCGACCTTGGTCTTCGCGTCGTCGACCATGGCCGACGCTTCGTCCTTGACCGCGGCAGCGGCCTTGCCCAGGTCGAGGCCGAAGGCGCTCTTGAACCAGGAGTCTTGCTCGTCGCTCATCAAAGCTCCGCCACCTGCTCAGGCGATGGACTTGATCATGTGCGTCAGGCTGCTGTTGATGGTCTTGCGCACCTGCGCATTGACGCCGAACGGGTTCTTGTCGATGTGGTCGATCAGGGGCTCCGTCTTCACGAAGGCGACGTAGTCGGCCAGGATCGTCTTGGCCGCAGCGATCTCGGCCTGACGCTGCGCCGGACTTTTCGCCGCGCCGGCGCGTTCGAGCGTCTGCGAGAGCCGGGTGTCGAGCTTCTGGAGGATGACATCGACCCGCTGCACGTTCTGGTCGATCTCGGCGAGCAACGCCGGGTGCTCGCTCGAGTACTCCTGCCGGATCGCCCGCTTCAGCTCCTCGATGTTGTGATCGAGGATATCGCGCGTGCCCTTCCAGATCTGGGGCGCGCGACCGAGCGTCGGCTCGCCGAGATCTTCGGGCGGCGCCTTCGGATTCGGCGGCGGCGGCGGCTTGCCGATCTTGCCGGACGCCGCCAGTGCGCGTGCCGTGCCGCGTTTCGGATCGACGCGGCCGTCCGGCCGCGATTGGCCCAGCGCGCGCTGGAACTCCATGATCGCCTCGACGGTGTCCTTGCCGCAGCGGCCGTCGACCTTGAGGCCGGCGTCGGCGCGGCGGTTGAGCGCGATCTGCACCTGTTGCACGTCTTCTTCGAGGTTTTTGCCGCCGCGGCCGACCCCGGCGCTGAGCTCGAACGGCCGCGTCATCGCTGTCGCGGCCTCGGCGGGCCGGGGTGGTTCGGTCGTGTCGCCGCCGACGCGCTCGCCGCCCGGGACGTCGCCCTCCTCCTCTTCGTGGTCGCTGTCCTCGCCGTCCTCGCCTCGGCAGGAAAGCTTCTTCACCCGCATGCCGGTCTGATCCAGCAGCGCCAGCTTCAGCAGCTTGGCCAGCCCCGAGACCTCGCTCTTCAACACGAACGTCGTCGCACCGTCTTCCTTGACGCAGTGCCCGCCGAAGTACTTGACTCCGCCCGTCACCCCCAGCTCGTCGGCCAGGATCTTGCGCTTGGCCGGCGCGATCGGCTTGCGTGACATCAGCACCTTCACCTGCTTGCCGGCTCGAGCGATGAGCACGTGCATCGTCTCGCCCTTGTTGACCTGGCGCAGCAGCGGCAGCATCTTGGTCGTCAGCAGCGCCGACGGCTCGTCCTCGTCGTCCTCGTCGTCGTCCTGCGAGCCCTTCTTCGACTCCTGCTTCTTCGCCTCCGCCTCGGCCTTGGACTTCTTCTCGGCCTCGGCCCTCGCCTTGACCGTCGCGATCCGGTCGGACTCGGCGGCCTGCGCCAGCTCGTTGACGTACTTGGCGGCTGCCGGGACGGCGGCGATCTCCTTGGTCTTCTTCAGCTGCGTCGCGACCTTGACGATCTGATCGAGCGAGGCGATGGTTTCGTCGTGCCTGGCTTCGTCGATGCGCCGGTGGTCCGCGAGAAGCTTGAGCAAGCCGTTGTCCTTGATCTTGCTCTTGGCCGAGACGTCCTTCCATCCGCTATCGCTCAAGGCCTTGGAGATGCTCATTCCCGACTCCTCTGCCGCATGCAGCGGCGACCACTGAAAAATCCAGATGAGTCTACGACCACACGGCCGGTGCGGGCCCCCGCGACATCGGGGGCGTTCTTCTTCCGGTCTTCGGCAGCAATGTCAGCCGTCGGGCTCTCCAGGGGTTGGCGAAAACTCGAAGACATGAATGGGCCTCTCGGTCGCCGACGCCGATTGAACGTCAACCGCGAAGGGCCGGCAAGTCGTCCGATCGGGGGAACTTCCATGACGCCGACGCGCCGAGTCTCATGCTTATCCGGTCTCGGCCTTGCAGCGCCATCCACAGATTTGTGGATGTCTCCGAGGGCCGCGGCGGTCGCGCGGTTACTGCGAGGGCGGTGACGAAGCCAATCCCCATTTCGCTGTCTTGACAGCTTCGCGCCGAGGCGTAGGCTCGTGCCGGTTTTTACTTCTAGGCAATCCATGTACGTTTCCATCAAGTGCAGCATCAAGGACGTCTTCGACGCCGCCTACAAATCGGCCGCCCTCACTGCGCTGTCCGACGGCATCCGCGAAGCCGTCGATGCGGACAAGAACTTCAGCACCAAGAAGGCGGAGAAACTCACCATCGTGCTCACGGCGAATGCCTCGGTGACCGCGGACGACAAGACCGCTCCGAAGCAGCTGAAGGTCACGGTCGGCATCGACGGTCTGCTCACAGGGAGTGGCGCAGGTCAGGCGTTCAAGGCCACCGGCAACGGCACGATGGACGGCGTCAACCCGAAGAAGGTCGATCGCGACGTCGCCACCCTCGTCGACGACGTCGTCGGCGACGTGATGAAGGGCAAGGTCATTCCGCAGATGCTCAAGATGAAGACGTGATTCAGCCGGCTTGCTCGCGCCTTCAACGGACAGACACGGACAGACAGCAAAGGAGATAGCTCATGGGTTCGCTCAGCGCACCGGCACTCAACGCCCGCAAGGTTTTCCTGGCCAAGATCAAGCCCGGCGCGGACGACACGATCAAGAGGAACAAGGAGATGCTCGATTCGATCAAGGACACGGTGTTCACCATCGAGGACGTGATCAAGAAGGCACAGATTGCGCCGCTCGAGCTGCACGTCACGAAGGTCAAGGCGTTGACCGGCAAGGTCGAGGCGAGCATCGCGGCGCTCGACAGCTCTCTTGGCAAGATCAAGGATTTCGCCAAGGAGAACAAGGCGGTGATCGCCGAGCTCGCCGACGTCACCAAGCTGAACGACGACCTCGCCGACGAGCGCCGCAAGGCCACCACCCGGCTGCCCGCGCTGAAGTCGACGCAGAGCCAGGCCGAGAAGGCCTTGAAGGATCTCGCCGGAAGCCGCTCGGAGCTCAATGCCCAGTGGGCGGTCATCGAGGGCGATGCCCGCAAGGCGCACCAGGAGGTGCTGGCCGAGGTCAAGAAGATCTATGGCTATCGCGATCAGGCGACCGCGGCGTCCAAGTCGAAGGACGCCAAGTCGCTCGCCGACGCCAAGGGCAAGGCCGAGACGATGATCAACCCGTACCTGTCCGAGTGGCCGGCGACGATGAAGAAGAAGCTGACCGACTTCGCGGCGCGCTACGAGAAGCAGCCCCAGGTCGACGACGCCGTGCTGAAGCAGCTGGCGAACGACAAGAAAGAACTGGGCGGGGTCCTGGAGCGGGTCGCCCTGAACGCCAAGCTCATCGAGAGCGTGAAGAGCGAGATCGCCGACCAGAAGTGATCGCCGATGCCGGACGCCATGGCGCGGCGCGTGGCGACGCTAGCCCAGCGACTTCAGCAAGGCCGCCAGGTCGGGGTCCATCGCCGGTTCGGCGCCAGGCTCTTCCTCGGCCGGCTCCGCTGTTTCCTCTGCCGACGCCGGCGTTTCCTCGGCGTCGCTCGACGAGGCTGCCGGCTCGTCGTCGGACGCGCTCGATTCCTCCGCGGCGACGGACGTCGATTCTCCATCACTCTCTGTCGTCGCTGCTTCGGATCGCTCCGCGGTCTCCTCGGCAGGTTCGTCGGCGGGCTCGTCGACGACTGTCTCGGGCCGCGCCTTGCGCACTGAAGGCGCGTCGCGGTGGCCGGCCTTCGCGGTCGCGGCGTCGATCTTCGACTGGAGCGTGAACCGCGCACCGCTAGCCATCCGTTTCGGCGCCGCTCCCTCGACCGCCAGCCCGTCGCCGTTGACCGCTTCGATGCCGTTGAAGCGCACGAGCGCCTCGCCCTTGTGCGCCATCACCGAGTTGATTCCCGCCGAGCGGAGCAGCGACGCCACGTTCGTCGAGATCAGCCTGTCGGTGCACGGCAAGGCGACCGAATCGCCGTCCTCGTCGACATAGTGATGGAACGGCAGGTCGTCGACGACCAGCGGCGCACCGTGCCGCGCCAGCACGGTCAACGCCAGTAGAGCCGGATGGCCCCAGAGCATGCCGCGCAGGCCGGCCTCGCGGCTGAACTCCTCGAACGCGAAAGCCGTGATCGGATCGCTCTTCTTGCCATAGGGATGGCGCAGCAGGAAGCGAGGTCCAAAGAGGCCCAGAAACGAGGCCTCGGGCAGCTCGCGCAGCGCGGCGAAGGCCTCCTGGACGGGCCGGGGCGGCGGCTCCTTGCGGTCGCTGAAAGGATCGGTATTGATGCCGACCAGCAACGAGGCGCCGGCATGCGCGGCGACACAGGCCGCGCGGCCGAGCAATTCCGCGTGCGCCGGTGTCGCGTCGAGCTGGTAGCAGGCCGCGACATACGTGTAGCCGCCATCGGCGTCCTGCGACGGCGTTTCGACGAGCAGCTTGTACAGGCCCGACTCGCCGAGATCGGCGACGCTGCTCAGATCGGCGGCGAACTCCTCGGCGCTGATGTCGAGCAGGTGAACTTGCAGGCCGGGTCCGGTCTCGAGCCGACGCAAGACGAAGTCGACGCCGCGCCACAGCGACTCGCTGGTCTGGAAGTCGGGGTGATGCAGGACGGCGCGCATCGCGTCGCTCAGGCCTGCGTCGACGGCGGCGACGAGCCCGTCCTTGCTCGGGCTCGCCGCGGCGTGCACGAACGGGCCGACGACGCGCTGCAGCAGGTCGTCGACGGCGCCCGTGGCCTTCGCGGCGACCGACGGCCGGCCGGTCAGGCGAGCGAAGTCGTCGCGGGTGGCGCTTCGCGACGGCGCGCTGCCGCGCGCGATCGCCTTGCGCGCCAGGCTCGAGGCGCGCGGGCCGGCCGTGTCGGCCCAGGACAAGACCTCCGCCGACGCGGCAGCGAACTGACCGGTTTGGTTGAGGCGCTTGCGCAGCGACGCGAGCTCGGCGAAGACCGGCACGTTTGCATACACCGTGTCCGGATGGAAGGCGTCGAGGTCGGCAACCTCGACCGTCACCGGCGCACCGTCGGCACCGAGCGGCAACGTCAGCGCGAGGGCGAGGCGCTGCATGGCGGCCTCGAGAGTGTCGAACTCGACCTTCAGCGGTTTGCGCGCGGCGAGTTTCGCGCCGGTCTGCAAGCGGCCCCGGCCGGCGCCTGCGCCGAAGTCGCCGAGGATCGCGATGCGCAGCGGACGCTTGGCGTTCCAGGCCGGCGGCGCCTGAGCGATGCCGGCGAAGTCGGGAGTGAAACTGTCGCTCATGGATCGGCTCCGGTGAAGATCGGCGCTCGCGGCCCGTCGACGTTGCCTAGAGGCGCCCGGCGAGCAGGCGGATCAGCGCGGTGCTCTCCGGCAGTCCGCTCGTGCCGATCGGCGTGGACACTTCGCCGTCGCGCTCGCACCACCAGAGCGTTCGCCCCGCGTCGGGCCAGTCGGGCCCGGCACCTTCCGCGGCGTCGATCGCCTCGAGCTCGGCATCGAAGCGCTCGGCGTTCCAGTCGTCATGCAACGCCGCGACGGCCAGGCCTTCGAGAACCTGCAGCCACGCAGCGGGCACCTGATCCTCTCTCGCGCCGCGCGGACGAACGACGGTCAGCGGGAAGTAACGCCCGACGCGGTCGACCGACGGCATCAGGACGCCGGCGTAGCCGGGGCTCGCGTCGAAAGGCACGCCGGCGCCGAGCGCGAAGCGCCAGGTCGGGGCGGCCAGGAAGGCGTCGAGCCAATCCGGATCGCCGTCCCGCCAGGAAGCGAGACCGTCGGCCAGCCAGTGGTCCCAGGGCTCGACGAACAACGGCGGCAGGCGGCGGCTCGCGAAGTCGCCCAGCGTCGGCAGCTTGCCGTACCAGCCGGGCGCGACCGCCGGCATCTAGAGCCCCTCCGGGCAACGAAAGGCCTGCATCTCGCGCAAGCGCAGTGGGTTCAGGGCGCTGGCGGAGATGACCTCGAGCCTGGCCTTCTTGCCGTCGAGGTTGAGCACGACCGTGAAGCGCTCGGGCTGCGGCGACGCCTGGACCTCGAACTGGCCGATCATCCGGAACAGCGCCCATGG
The DNA here is from genome assembly GCA_039932815.1 of Caldimonas sp. Classification (GTDB taxonomy): domain Bacteria; phylum Pseudomonadota; class Gammaproteobacteria; order Burkholderiales; family Burkholderiaceae_C; genus Schlegelella_A. The sequence continues at coordinate 25,851 of JBDTPG010000017.1, read as the reverse complement.
CCCTTCGAAGAGCTGCGGCGGGCCGCCGGCGCTGAGCTTGATCTGCGACGCGACGCGAGCGCTCGGCCACGTGAAGGTCTGAGCCGCGGTATTGCCCGGCGTGAACTTCATCGCCTGCCCGTCGACGTCGAGCACGATTTCCTTGATGCCGGCGTCCGCCTCGAGCAGTCGCAGGTCGACCTTGAACGCGGGCGCCTTGCCGCCGCCGCGGAAGAACGCCTCGCGAATCTTGGCGGCGCGCTGGAAATCGGCCAGCGAGGCGCCGCCGGGCGGCTTCGTGCCGTCGGGGAGCGGCCGATAGGCCCAGGGCGTGACGCCGATGTCGACGAGCGGAGCGAGCCTGCGCTGGAAGAAGTCGTCGAGCTGTCCGCCGGCGCCGAACATCTGCCCGAAGTCGTCGGGGAGAACGTCGGAGCGGCTGCCGAGGGCGAAGGGATAGCGCCCCGCGATCGTCTTGGCGCACTGCTCGGCGATGGGCTTGATCTCTGCGCTGAGTCCCTGGCGTTCCGCGACGCGGCCTTGCGTGGCGCCGGCATCGGCGAGCGCCGCCAGCATCGACTTGATCGGCTCCGGCTGCATGCCGGCGGCGGCCTTGGCCGCAGCGCCGCCACCGCCCGCCGGCGGCGCGGTCTTGGTCTTCTGCGCGGCATCGATCGCCGTCAGCTGCACGAAGACCTCGTTGAAGAGCTTCATGGTCTCGTCGAGCGGCGGCGGCGTCCCCACGACCATCCGGTGCAGCGGCGCGAAATAGTCGTCGACCATCATCTCGAGCGGCCGACCGCGCGGCTTCACGGGTTCGCCGGTGGTCTTGCCCACCACGATGGCGAGATCTTCCTTGGCCTTGCTGAGCTTCTTCAGCGTCGGATTGTTCAGGCCGCCGAGAGTGTTTGAATTCGCGGCGGCCGCGGCGGCGACCACCGTCGCGCCGGGTTGGGTTTCGCGGGCGACCGCACGCAGGTACGACGCCAACGGCGAATCAGGAGCGGCCAGCAGGCCCGCGACGGTGAGGCTTCGCTCGAGCCCACCCAGGCGCACGAGCCGCACGTCGCGCAGGTACTGGTCCCACACCTTGATGTATTCCTGCAGATACAGCCGCTGCACCCGCGTCTGCAGCTCGGCATTGCCGCCGACCCGAAGCAGGCTTCCGGCAGTGTCCTTGAGCGATTCCGGCGGCGGCGTGACGCCGAGGACCCAGCGTTCTTCCGCGGCGAGGACCGGCGCGACTTTGGCGATCGATGGAATGAAAGCCTTGAAGTAGCCGTCCTGCGTGAACAGCCCCGGGATGCCCTTGGTGAGCGGCTGGCCGCTGGCGCGCTCGAACACGCGCACCGCGTTCGGCCCGCCCGCGCCGGCGGCGGTGAACTCGGGGAACTCGGCGCCGATGCGGCCGCGCTTTAGCCGGCTGAAGATGCGGTACTCGAGCGGATAGGCGATCAGCATCTCGCGAACGTTGGCGACCAGCGTCTTGTCCATCGGCGTCGGCGCCTGCGGCGCACCGCGCGAGATCGCGGCGTCGAGGTGCTGGGCCAGCGCATTGCGCTGCTCGACAGTCAGCGTCGACGCGAGATTGGCATCCCAGTCGAGCGCGACCCATCCCTTGAACGACTCGGCATCGAAATGCTCGGGCGTGTAGAGCATCAGGTAGCCCTTCAGCGCCTCGTACGCCAGTTCCAGGTTGTCGCGGTTGGCGGTCCGCAGGCGCTCTTCCAGCCGGCGTGCCACGCGCGGCATCAGGCCGTTGTCGAGCAGCTTGCGATAGCCGATGTCGGTGCCCGCGGCGACGTACGGACCCTGGTACAGACCGAGCGTGTTGAGGATCGGCGGACCGTCGAGGGGGAAGGCGACCGGCGCCGGCACCGCGGCGATCTTGTCGAGCGCGGTGGGCAGGACCGAGAGCTCCGCCCCGGTGGCCGGAGGCACTGCCGCGACGGCGGCCTGGACGTCCGGGATGCGCGCCTGCACATCGCCCAGATAGCTCAGGTTGCGCGTGTAGCCCAGGGTCCAGGCAGCGACCAGCGCCACCGAGGCGAGGCCCATCGTCGTCAGTGCGGCCAGCCGCCAACGCTGGCGCCGCGTCTCGGCCTGATAGTTCTTGCCGACGAGCCCGCGCTCGGCGAACACGACTTCCTTGAGCAGGCGGGTCAGGAAGTACGCCTTGCCACGCCAGGAAGGCACTGCGGCCGGACGCTGCTCGACGCCGAACGTGCGGCCCAGCGTGCCGAGCACGCGGTCGATCGGCGAGCCTTCCTGGGTGCCGCTGGTGAAGTAGACGCCGCGGACGAAGGCGCGCTCCTCGAGATCGCCGCCGCCCTCGAAGACCTGCTCGAGGAAGCCGCCGAGCAGACCCTTGATGCCTTCGAACTGCTGCGGAAACGCGAACACCGCGGCGCGCCGGATCACGTCGGGCTCGGCCTGCATGCGGGCGATAAGGCCGTCGCGCAGGCGCTTTCCGAGCGCGGTGAACTCGCTCGCGAAGTTGTGCAGCGGCGTCGCGGCGGCGGCGTTGGGATCGTTCGGATCGTGAGGGAAGGAGAAGCCCCAGACCTGCTCGCGCTCTTCCCGACCGAGCTCGCCGAAGGTCTCGTTGAAGCCGGCGATCAGGTCGCACTTCGTGATCAGCACGTACACCGGCGGCCGCACCCCCAATCGCGCCTGCAGCTCCTGCAATCGGGTGCGCAGCTTCTGCGCGTGCTCCTTGCGATCGGCAGGGAGCTGGCGCAGCAGGTCTTCGACATTGACCGTGAGCAGCACGCCGTTCAACGGCTGGCGCGGCCGCGACTTGCGCAACAGGGCGAGGAAGGTTTCCCAGGCGGCGGCATCGGTCGCGGCGTCGGAGTCCTGCGAGGTGTATCGGCCGGCGGTGTCGATCAGTACGGCCTCGTCGGCGAACCACCACTCGCAATTGCGCGTGCCGCCGACGCCGCGCACCGAGGCCTGGCCCATCTTGCCGGCGAGCGGGAAGGTGAGCCCGGCATTGAGGAGCGCCGTCGTCTTGCCCGAGCCCGGCAGGCCGATGAACATGTACCAGGGCAGCTCGTACAGGAACTGGCCGCGCTTGAGCCACGACGACCTGCCGGTCTGACGCGCGCTTTCCCCGAGCACCTTCAACGCCTGGCTGAACCGCTCTTGCAGCGCCTGGGCTTCGCGCTCGACGCTGCTCGGGCCGGCAGCGAGACCGGCGACCAGCTGCTTGTTGGTGCGCCGGCGCCGCCATGCCTGGATGCCGAACACCAGCGCGAAGACCAGCAGCAGGATCGCCAGCGCGAGGAGCCGCTCCCCGGTGCCGTCGAGCGGATGGCGGGCGCCGAAGACCAGCAGCGGGCCGACCCACCAGATCAGCGCGCCGAGCAGCAGCATGCCGATCACGCTCAGCGCGACGGGGTGCAGCAGTCGCTTCATCATCGCGCTTGCCTACTCGCTCACGAACAGGGTGACTTCGACGCGCCGATTGCGCGCCCGCCCCGCGGGGGTACCGTTCTCGGTGATGGGCTGCGTGTCGGCGCGGCCCTCGGCGCGCATGCGGTCGGCCTCGACCTGCTTGCCCAGCTCGCTGCGAACGACGTCGGCGCGCTCCTGCGAAAGATGCCAGTTCGACGGGAAGCGTGCGGTGCGGATCGGCTGGTTGTCGGTGTGGCCGGTGATCAGCACCTTGCCCTTGAGCGTCGCGAGCGCCTGGCCGATGCGCGGCAGGAGCGGCTGGAACGCCGATGCGACGACGGCACCGCCCGGTTCGAAGAAGCCGTCGCCCTTGATGGTCACGATCGAGCGATCGGCGAGATCCTGTACCCCCACTTGGCCGGCCTTGATCTCGGGCGCCAGCAGGCCGGCCAGCCGTGGCTTCGGCGCCGGCGGCGGGGGCGGCGGTGGCGCGGCGAGCTGGACCTTCTTGGCGTCGAGCGCGGCGAGCTGGTTGAACACGCTGCTGGCCGAGTTGGCGAGCGACCAGCGAAAGCCGATGAAGACGATGGCGAGCAGCACCAGGAGGGCCGAAGCAATCAGCCAGAGCGGCAGGCCGTCTACGAGGCGCGGGCTCGCCGCCGCGACGCCCTGCCATCGCGGCGACAGCGCCCGCTCGTGCGAGCGGCCCTGGCCGAGCATCTGGGCGAGGCGCTGGCGCACGCCGTCGAGCTGCGCCTCGCCGTTGTCGATGACGCGATAGCGGCCCTGGAATCCAAGTCCCAGTACCAGGTAGAGCAATTCGAGCAGGTTGCGGTTGGCATCGACGTTTTCGGCCAGCTTGCTCATCAGCTGGAAGATCTTCTCTCCACCCCAGGATTCGTTGTGGAACTGCACGAGCAGGCTCTTGCCGGCCCAGACACCGGAGCCGCCCCACGGCGTGCTGGCAGCCGACTCGTCGAGGAACGTGCACAGGATGTAGCGGCCTGCCACGACCTGTTCGTTCGGAAGGCCCTGGGACCGCGCCTGCGCTTCGAACTTGCGAAGGCCGTCGGCGAGGGCCTCGCGCAAGCCGCCCGGGTTCGGGTGGCGCGCGGTGTGGCGCACGCGCGGCGCGGCAGCCAGCAGCGGCATCGCCGCGTTGACGAGCGGATTCAGGCTCCCGCTCATCATCGTGTCGAGCGAGAGCGGCACCTCTTTCCCGGCTGGCGCCGCGGGTGCGGACGTCGGCGCGGCGGTAGCCGGCACGGACCCGCCCCGCCCCGCGCTCGGCTTGATGACCGTGCGGTCGGAGCCGAACGAGGCGAACGGGTCCCCTGTTTCGCTCATCGCGAATCCTCTGGCGCGGGCTCTAGGCGCGCACCGCCCAGAACTCGATCTCGAGCCCGGGGAAATCGCCCGCCACGTGCATCGCCATTCCGCCCGAGCTCTCGAGCTGCTTCCACATGTCGCTGCCGCGGGTCTCGAGCTCGAAATACGTGAATCCGGCGTGATAGGGAATCTGCCGCGGCGCGACCGAGAGCGGCCGCATCGCCACGCCCGGCAGCTGCAGGTTGACGAGATCGCGGATCCGCTCGACGGTGCCGATCTTGACCTGCGTCGGGAAGCGCGCGCGCAATGCGTCGCCGGGAAGCTGCGAGGTCACGGCGAGAACGAACTGGGCATTCCTCTGGAGTTCGACGTCCGGAACCATCGCCACGCGAATGCCGTGCTTGCGATCCTGCAGCTCGATCGGAATGGCGGTCTGCTCCATCACCATCGAGAGCGACTGCCGGATCGAATCCATCACCGGCTTGAAGCAGATCATGAGGTCGTCGTGCACGTAGGCCGGCACGGTGCCCGGGCGACGGCCCTCGCGAAAGGTGGACAGGTCGCCCATCAGGGCGACGGCGAAGTAGTAGAGCTCCTTCGGGTGCAGCACCGAGGCCTGGCGAAACTGGGCGACCAGCGGCTCGTTGCGGTTGACCAGCTCCAGCATCAGGAAGTCGGCGATCTCGCCGACGCCGGCGCGGCCGGGCTGCGCGAGGCGTGCGGCCAGGGCCTCGCCGCGCTGGTGCAGCATGCCGTGCAGCTCGCGCAAGTAGGCGGCGAGCAGCTCGTTGTCGCCGCTGTGCAAGGTGGGCGGAATGTAGGAGGCATCGAGGACGAGCTTGTTGTCGGCACGGCGTTCGACGACCTTGCACAGGCCGATCGTCGCGACGCCCTCGCCAGCGTTGCGTGCCAGCACGATGCGCAGGTTCACGCGGCCGACCTGGACCGGCGCCACGCGCTGGCCGCTGACGTTGCTGTCGCCCACCTCGACCTCGGCGCTGCGAAATCGCGGCGGCATCGAGCCGGCATCCGACTCGGCGTCGGTCTCGGCGACGCCGGGGCGCTGCAGGGTGATGGCGAGCACGACGAGCTGATCGCGCGTGTCGGCGGGAACGTCGAGAGCCGCCGGCGCGGGATCCTGTCCCGGCACGTCGAAGGCGAGGCCGTCCGGCATCACGCCCTGGGCCGCCGTGATCGCGATCTTGCCGAGGTTGAGCGCGGCGCTGTCGAGCTTCAGCGACAGATGCCCCCAGCCGTACGGCGAAGTTGCGCCGAGGCGCATCTGCGCCTGCTGGGCGAGAAAGCGGTCGTGCTGCTGCAGATGCTGCGGCTGGAGGAACATGCCCTCCGTCCAGATCACCTTGTTGGTCCAGGTCATGTCGTGGGGTGCTTCACGGTACGTTGTGCGTGACCTGGGCCGGGAAGGTGATGGCGATCACGCCTCCGAGCTGGCAGTTCAGGGTGCAGGTGTTGTCGAGAACCGGAATGTTGGTGATGAGCACGTTGGGAACACCGGGCGTCCACGGCGTTGGCGTCACCGGCGTGCAAGGCACCGGCGTCGGCACGCCCAGCGCTGCCGAGGTGGCCGCGATGAACGCGGGATTGGCCGGCGAGCAGCACATCGGGAAGGGGACGATGTTGGTGAACGGGATGTTGTCGATGATGACACCGTTGATCAGCGAGCTGCTCAGGATCGGCCGCGGCGTCGGCACGAACACCGAGGGGGCTCCTCCCAGGGAGAAGGTGCAGGTGGTGACCGCGGTCGCGACGACCTGTTGAGGCATGGCGTTCCCGGCTCAGCGCTCGCCGACCCAGACCGCGATGCCGCTGAAATTGTCATGGCCCGTTTTGCCACCTGCGGCCGCGTGCAGCAGCACCAGTTCCTCGAGTTTGGCGAGCCAGGCCATGGGATCGGCGGCCCCGCTCAGGGTGGCGCACATCTCCGCCTCGTCGACCCATTCCCACAACCCGTCGGAGCAGAGCAGGAAGACGTCGCGCGCCCTCAGCGACCACGGGCTCGTCACGGTCGAGACGAGAAGATCCTCAGGCGCGCTGCCGAGCGCCGACTGCAGCTCGCTGCGCCGCGGATGGGTCCGGATCTGCTCCGGCATCAGCAGGCCGGCGTCGGCCATCAGCTGGACCACGCTGTGGTCGCGCGTGTGCGAGACCATCAAGCCGTCACGAAAGACATACAGGCGCGAGTCGCCGGCATGCCCCCAGAGCGCCTCCTGGCGAGCGAGGTCGACGAACAGCGCCACCACGGTGCTGTGCATGTCCCGGGTGGTGTGGGAGTCGGCCTGGTGCCTTCGCAGGTGCGCATTTGCGTCGAGCAGCAGGTCCTGGACTTCGTCGGCGCGAGCGAGCGGCGCCAGCGAGGCCTGCTCGACGATGTGGTTGACGACGAGCCTGGCGGCGACGTCGCCGCCGCCGTGGCCGCCGGCACCGTCGGCGACCACGCAGCACAGGCGATCGTCGGAACGCCAATGACCGCAAGCGTCCTGATTGCTGGAGCGCCCTCCGGGCCGCGACAGGACCGCAAGCTCGATCTGCGAGTTGCCGCCGCCGTGGACGCCAGCGTCGCTCACCGTGATCCTCCGGGCGTTGCCGGGCCGCGCCGATGCTGGAGCAGGCGATCGACCTGCTCGTCGTACGCGGTCAGGAAGACATCGCCGAAGAGGGTGTGGAAATCATCGGTGGCGTCCTTGCGGATGGTCGCGTAGGCCTCGCCGAACAGCTCCCACAGCCGTGCGTTGCGGCGCGCCGGCAGAAGGCTCTGCAACATCGACGGTTCGCCGAGCTTCGTTTCCAGCGCCACCGGATCAAAGCGCTGCAGCGCCGCTTCCAGCACCGCCTGCATTCCGGCGATCAGGCCGAACTGGTGCGTGCGCAGGTCGTCGAACGCGGCACGTATCGCCGGCGCGGCCGGGGTAAAGCCACGCGCCGGTGGAGCCAACAGGTGCTGCAGGGCGACCTCGGCGTTGGGCGAGAACTTGAGAGGGTTGTTGCCCTTGGCGACGATGGTGGTCACGTCGGCGCGCATCTCGTGCTTCAGCGTCGAGCGTGCCCGCAACAGGTCGACGGTGCCGCCGACGGCCTCGCGCAGGATCTGGCCGATCAGCTCCATCAACTCGGGGGTCAGCGCGGGAAGCTCGAGCGCAGGCGCATTGAGACCGCGACGGAAAGCGTCGAGCAGCGGCGCGCTTTCTTCTCGCCGCCCGGCCGGAACGGGGTGCGCGGCCGGGGGCGGCCTTGCCGGTGACGGATCCGCACTCGCGGCAGGCGTGGCCGGCGGTACCGCCCTGACCTCGGTCTTCGCGGCGTCGTCGCTGCTTTGCGGGCCGCGCGCGCTCGCTGCCGAAGGCGCGGCAGGGGCCGGCGTCGCCGGCTTGATCGTCGTCGGCGGGATGAAGGGACGCTGCAGGTCGGAGAGCAGGTCCGGCTCCGAAGCGGCGCTGGCCTTCGGCGCGCTGTTCAGCGAACGCAGCGGATCGGCGTCGGCGGCCATGTTCGGTTGGGCCATCGGGGCATCGAGCGCAGAGTCGGCCAGCGGGTCGCGACCGCCGGACGAGGACAGGCCGAACAGCTGATCGAGCGAGCTCGGTGGGGCCGATGGCATGTTGCCGGTGACCAGCGCCGCCGGCGCGGCGGCGCCGATGTCGAGCCCCAGGGCATCGCGCCGCGGCGGCGCTCCGGGCCGGGGGGCGTCCTGCGGTTGCGTCTCGAATGGATCCCAGTCGACCGGAATGCCACCGGCTGGCGGCGCCGGCGGCACCGCGGCGGGGCTGGGCCCGAGGCCGAGCCGCTCCAGCGGGTCGACCAATCGCGCCCCCGGCGACCGCGCCGCAGGCGCAGGCCCGAGCAGCTTGGAGAACGGGTCGCTCGCTGCGTCAGCCGCGGCGCTTCCCATCTTGACGCTCAGCTCGTAGCCGCAGATCCCGACGCGGTCGCCCGCGGCGAGCGGTGCCTCTTTGCCACTGACCAGCGTGCGACCGTTCAGGCTGATCGGGTTGCTGCCACGGTCGACGATGACGAATGCGCCGTTGCGGTAGACCACCTGAGCGGCGACGCGCGAGACCATGCGTTCGGGATCGGGCAGCACCAGCTGGTTGGTGTCGGCACGGCCGATCGAGCCCCCGAGCTCGTCGAAGTGGACTTGCAGCGTGCCGTCGGCGGGCTTGTCGTTGAAGGCGACGACAGTCAGGGTGATCACGGGAGACGACCTTTCATCGCAACACGTAGAACCGGCCCTCGACCACCGAGAGCTTCAGGGGCAGCGCCATGATGTTGCCCGCCTTGTCGGGCATCGTGGTCAATGCGGCGCGGCCGTCGCCGCCCAGACACTCGAGCAGGCGGCCGCCGGCCAGCGGCCGCAAGCGCATCTCCTCGGGCATCAGGGGCTGCCAGGCCAGGCCCGAGACAGCATACATCTGCTCCAACGACTCACGCAGGCGCGCCGCCTCGGACTCGGGGCTGCGCTGATAGGCCAGAGCGAGCTCTTCGGTGCGCAGGCGGGTCGCGGCCATGAAACTGTCGGTCTGGCCGCGTGCGAGGTCGCGCGCGATGCCCGAGACGAAGGCATGCGCCTGCTGCGTCAGCGCGGGGGTCGGTTCAACGACAGGCGCGTCGAGCCAGCGCCAGCGCGGGAAGCGAACCGGCAGATCGGCCTCCTGCGTCTGCCGCACGGGCAGCGAAAACGGCGCGCCGGCGGCGCACGCCCACTCGAGCGCGACGAGGCTGCGCGCCTGCGCCGGGTCGATGGCGGAGCCGATTCGCGGCAGGAGCAGGTGCACTTGCACCGCCATCGCGTGCGGCGCGTTCTGCAACAGCGCGGCGGCGCTGCCGGCGCCGCTGTCCGGGCCGACCACCAGCTCGACCCGATTCAAGCCGGTCACCGCGGTTTCGTGCACAGGCACCACCACGTCGGAGGCGAGCGGAGTGACGCGCGCCATCGGCAGGCCGTTGAACCAGGCTTCGGCGGTGCAACCGCGCGAGACCAGCTTGATGACCATCAGGCGTTCCATCAGCCCTGGCTCCAGTCGACCAGCACCTGCGCGGGCAGCAACGGCTGCTGCACGACACGAACGCCGAGCAGCGGATCGAAGATGCGCAGCGGCGCCACCACCGGCTCGACGGCCAGGCGCACGAACCAGCGCAGTCCGGGGCCGTCGGTTCGCTGCTCGAGACCGACGACGCCCCGGATCGCACCGCGCAGCGGGCCGCAGCAGGTCAGCACCGCCAGGCCGGCATCGGCAAACGGATGCACCGCCAAGTCGAATCGCTGCTCGACGATGCGCTGCAACTTGCCGGCGACCGCGAACAGCGCCGCGTCGTCGGGTCCGCGTTTCCATGGCCCGGCCAGGGCGGCGCTGCCGTCGGTGGACAAGGTCAGGAGCGAGCGCGAGCCCGCTCGCGCGAGTGCGCCGGTGAAGCGAAGGGCGAGACGACACGCGACGAGGTCGAACAGGCCTTCGAGGCGCATGTAGGGCGGCATCGCGATGCCTTGCGGTCCCTCGGCCCAACCCCAGGTGATGCCGCTGCTGCCGACGAGCAGCGCGGCATCGACCGCCAGCTGACCGTCGACGACGCCGCTCTCGCGCTCCCATGCCGTGAGCAGGCGGGCGACACCGCTCTGAAGCTGCGCGTCGAGGTCCTTGAAGCCGCTCACCCACGACGACGAATCGACGGGCTGGCCGTCGAGCTCGCGGCGGCAGCGCGCCTCGATTGGCGCCGGCGGCGTATCGGCGGGAAGCTGCCAGGGCGCAGTCGGCTCGCGGCGCCAGGCGATCAGATGCTGCGAGGCATCGTAGGCGGCCAACAAGGTCCAGAGCTCGCCCATCGGCACGCCGCGCGCACGCAAGCCACAGCTGGCCACGGTCAGCGTCGAGAACTCCGGCGAGCTCTCTTCGCCGATGTGCGGCAGTGAGGCGCCGGCGGTCGCGGCCTGGGCGTGAACGCGGATCGTGACGTCGCTCGCCAAGTCGCCACGCAACGAGCGCGGACCCGATGTCACCAGGGCTTGCAGGAACGGGTGCAGCAGCGCATCGCAGCGATGCTCGGCCTTGACGCGAACGCGGAGCTTGGCCGAGATATCGCCCGAGGCGGGATGGCTCAGCAGCGTCAGCTGCTGCGGCAGGCGCGGCGCGGCGTCGGCGAGCGGGTCGTGCACCAGCGTCACCGCGATTGCCTGCGGCGCGCACGCTTCGCGCCGCCACGGTCCGGCTTGCGCGGTGTAGTGCTGGCGCCAGCCGGGATCGACGAGGCGCAGCTCGACGGCATCGACATCGCAGGCCGCGCCGAGCCGGATGCGCTCGCGCGGCAACAGGCTCGCCAGCGTGCCCGCGCTCGCCAGCCGGGCGTCGATCTGGCGCAGCGCGACGGCGAAATCCGCCGCCGGTGGCTGGCCGGCCTGCGGCACGCTGCCCAGCTGCTCCAGGACTCGCACGCAAAGCTGATAGGCCTTGGCGCCCTGACTGCGCCTGGCGTCGGTGAGGATTGCCGCGGCCCAGGCCTGGCGTGTCTCGAACTCCGCCCCGCACGCGACCCAGCTGGCCAGAAAACGCGCCACGCAAAGAATGTGCGCCAATCCGTACGCCGCCGCGCGCGTCGCGCCGTGCTCGACGACTTCGCTCCAGCGCTCGCCCAGCCTGCCGCGGACTTCCGGGAACGCGACGGCCAGCGCCTCGCCGATCAGCTGCAGATCCCGCCCGCGCTGCAACGCGACCAGGCGGGCGACCTGCTCCGGGCTCAGCAACCACACTGCGCTGAGTCCTTCATGCCACTCCTGTGACTTCGCGAATCAGATGGGAGCTGCTCAGCGACCAGCGCGTCCAGCGGTCCGAAGTCAGCGTGACCAGAACGTCGAACCCTGAATAGGCCTGATGCAGCTGCTCGGGCGCCGCCACCGGCAGCATCGCCTCCATCACTTCGGGATCCATCCAGTTGACGCGGATCGATTGCCCGTTTGGCAGCTGCGCCTTGCAGAGGGCGCGGCTATGCGTTCGCATCGCCAGGAACGGCAAGCTGCTCCGGGCGATCGCGCCCCAGCCGACGAAGCTTCGGGCCGCTTCGCCGAGCAGCCAGTCGGTGAACGACGACTCGCGCTTCAAAGTGACGAGCAATGGCGCTGCGGCACGTTCCTCGGGTTCGAGCTCGCCGGTCCACAAGCCGTCCCAGTCGTCGACGCCGCCCTGGGCCAGACGCTCGCGCAGGCCTGGCACCTTCGACGCCACCATCAGCGCGTAGACGCGCCGCTGCGCATCGGCCCAGAGCGAGTCGCGCTGCTGCGGCAGCGACAAGATGCTCGCGGGTGCGGCTTCGACGGGTGCCGCCATCAGGGCAACGGATCGGTCTTGTGCACGATCTCCTCGGGCGCGTCCGGCGCGGTGGGGCTGGCCTTGGTCGCGCTGCCGGCGCTGCCGGGCGATCCGCCCGAATTGTTCTTCACGATCGGGCCGACGATCGAGACCCCCGAGGGATCGATCACGACGAAACTGCCGCCGACCTTGATCGTCAGCGACACGCCGCCATCGATCACGACCCCGGTCGTGGCCTTGAGGTGGATCGAGCCGGCGGAGCTGATCGTCAGCGAGCCGCCGGCGTCGACGTCCATCGCACCGCCGGAAGCGACGGCGATGGTGCTGTCGCTCTTGACGTCGAGAGCGCCGCCGACCTTCACGCCCGTCGCGCCCTCGACCTTGACCTTCAGATCGCCGAGCACCTTGGCGCTGGCGTCGGTGCCGATCTCGAGCTTGGCGGTCTTGCCGATCTTCAGGTCGTAGGCTTCGCCGACCTTGGCGGTGTGGTTCTTGCCGATCTCGACCTGGTTGTTGCGGACGACCTCGTCGGTGGCGTCGTGCTTGACGAGCCGATGAAAGTCCTTTTCGGCCTGGAACCAGACGTACTCGTTGCCGCTCTTGTCGTCGAAGCGCAGCTCGTTGAAGTTGTCGGCGCCGCCGCCCTTGCTCGAACGCGAGCGGATCCCGCTCACGGTGGCCTGGGCCGGCAGCGCGTAGGAAGGCTGGTTGTCGCCGTTGTAGACGCTGCCGGTGATGAGCGGACGATCCGGGTTGCCCTCGAGAAAGCTGACGACGACCTCGTCGCCGATGCGCGGCGTCGTGATCATCCCGTAGCCCTTGCTGGCCCACGGCGTCGCGACGCGGATGAAGCAGGTGCTGCGCTCGTTCTTCGGGCCGACGCGGTCCCAGCGGAACCAGACCTTGACCCGGCCCAGTCGGTCGACGTGGATCTCGTCGCCCGAAGGGCCGACGACGACTGCCGTCTGCGGGCCGCGCACGATCGGTCGGAGGGTGCGCGCCTGACTGGCGTAGGGGGCCGCCTTCGGCACGAGCTCCAGCTTCGCGCGAAAGCCGAAGCCGCGATCGGCCTGCGTCGCCTCCTCGTCACCGAAGTCGGCCTCGAAGTCGGTGCCGGTGACGAGGTAGTCGCCGGCATTGCGAGGGTGATCGGTGAAGCTGAAGGTCATTCCTGCGCCGAGCCCGCGGCAGAGCGTCTCCGCCGTGATCGAGAGGTGCGTGGTCTCGAAGCGCCGCACTTCCAGCTTCGCATTGGCGGTCCCTTGCGACGCGTTGTTGCCGTCGCCGGGAAACGCATAGGTGCCCGGCCAGTCGTAGACCTCGAGGTCGCCCGGTTTGGGATAGCTCACCGAGCGCTGATCGGTCTTCTCGAGCTTCGTCGTCGGCGATTCGTGGTCGTAGTCGTCGTGGGTGAACTTCAGCGATCGCACCTGCTGCATCAGGCGCCAATCCGTGATGACGTCCTCCTGCGCCTTCCCGGCTTGCCGATGCGCCCAAGCGAGCTTGCCCTCGGGGAACGCGGCGTGGCCGCTGGCGCTGTTGGCGAGCACGAGCGTGTGCTGGCTCTCGGTGTGGGTGAAGTAGTACCAGATGCCCTCTTCCTCCATCAGCCGGCTGATGAAATTGAAGTCGCTCTCGCGGTACTGAACGCAATACGGCCGCGTTCGCGGCGTGCCGGAAAGCTTGGAGGTGTCGACCTGCACGTCGCGATAGTCGGCGAACACCGCCTCGAGAACCTGCAACGCGTTCTTGTCCTGGAAGATGCGGCAATCGGCGCCCAGCGTCAGGTGCCAGAGCCACGTCTGCAAGACGACGTGGTACGTGTCGTAGCGGCCGACCGCCCCCCCCAGCTGGATCGAGGTGATCCAGCCGTTGATGTAGCGGGACTGGCTGCCCAGACGCTGCACCTTCACGGTCGCCTGCGTGCCCAGCAGCTCGGTGGGATCGAGCGGGTCGAGCCGCTGCGATCGGACCAGCTCGATGTGGTACTCAGGCAGGCGGCCGAGCTCCTCGCGACACTTCATGCGGCGAAAACGCAGCGCGTCGTCGCCCAGCTTGCACAGGAACCAGGCTTCGGTGGCCATGCCGGTCTCTTATCGCTTCAATCGAAGCGATAGGCAAAGTCGCCGTTCGCCGCCATCAGACCGATGCCCTTCAGGCTCTCGCCGCGACTGGTCCGGGTGAGGTACTCGGTCGAGATCCGGGGCAGTACCGTGTTGGTGAGGATCGAGTCGATGATCCGTCCGCCCGAGTCGGCGTTGTTGCATCGCTTCACGATCAACTCGACCGCCTCGTCGCTGTAGTCGAACGGAATGCGGTGATTGGCTTCGACGCGCTTTCTGATACGGCCGAGCTGCAGCCGCACGATGCGGCCGAGCATCTCCTCGGACAGCGGGAAGTAGGGAATGACGACGAGCCGGCCGAGCAGCGCCGCGGGAAACACCTTCAGCAGCGGCTCCTGCAACGCCGTGGCGAGCGACTCCGGATCGGGCAGCAGCTCCGGATCCCGGCACATGTTCATGATCAGCTCGGAGCCGACGTTGCTCGTGAGCAGGATGATCGTGTTCTTGAAGTCGATCTGCCGGCCTTCGCCGTCTTCCATGCGTCCCTTGTCGAAGACCTGGAAGAAGAGCTCGTGGACGTCGCTGTGCGCTTTCTCGACCTCGTCGAGCAGCAACACGCTGTACGGGCGGCGCCGCACCGCTTCGGTCAGGATGCCGCCTTCGCCGTAGCCGACGTAGCCCGGCGGCGCGCCCTTGAGCGTGGAGACGGTGTGCGCCTCCTGGAACTCGCTCATGTTGATGGTGATGACGTTCTGCTCGCCGCCGTAGAGCGATTCGGCGAGCGCGAGGGCGGTCTCGGTCTTGCCGACACCCGAAGTGCCACAGAGCATGAACACGCCGATCGGCTTGTTCGGGTTGTCGAGCCTGGCGCGCGAGGTCTGGATGCGGCGGGCGATCATGTCGAGGCCGTGTTGCTGGCCGATGACGCGCTGGCCGATCGTCTCGCCCAGGCGAAGCACGGCATCCAGCTCGTTCTTCACCATCCGGCCGACCGGAATGCCGGTCCAGTCGGCGACGACGCCGGCGACCGCCTGGGCGTCCACCGACGGCATGATGAGCGGGGATTCGCCCTGCAGTTCGGCGAGCTTGCCTTGCTCGATCCGCAGCTCGGCGAGCAACTGCTCGCGATCGGGCGGCGGGCTTCCGCCCGGGGCGCCCTGCGGCGAAGGCGAAGGCTCGGCGTCGACCGGCTGGCTGCCGTCGCGCAGCGTGGCGCGCAGGGCCAGCACCTTGTCGACGAGCGCTTTCTCCTTCGTCCAGCGACCTTGCAATGTCTCGAGGCGCGCCCTTTCGGCGTCGAGCTTCGCGGCGACATCGGAGCCGCGCATGCCGATCTCGACGCCGACCGTCGCCTCGCGCTCGATGATGCCGCTCTCGACGGCGAGCGCCTCGATGCGGCGTTCGCAGTCCTCGACTTCGGCCGGCGTCGCGTGCTGGCTCACCGACACCCGGGCACAGGCGGTGTCGAGAAGGCTCACCGCCTTGTCCGGGAGCTGGCGCGCCGGGATGTAGCGGTGCGAGAGGGTCACGGCCGACTCGATGGCCTCGTCGAGCAGCTGCACGCGGTGGTGCTTTTCGAGCACCGATGCGACCCCGCGCAGCATGAGAACCGCCTTCTCCTCGCTCGGCTCCGGGATCTGCACGACCTGGAAGCGCCGGGTCAGCGCCGGATCCTTCTCGATGTACTTCTTGTACTCGGCCCAGGTCGTCGCGCCGATCGTCCGCAGCGTGCCGCGGGCGAGCGCGGGCTTCAGGAGGTTGGCGGCATCGCCGGTGCCGGCCGCCCCGCCGGCGCCGACGAGGGTATGCACCTCGTCGATGAACAGGATGATCGGCTTCGGCGCCGCCTGCACCTCGTCGATGACCTGGCGCAGGCGCTGCTCGAACTCGCCTTTCATGCTGGCGCCGGCCTGCAGCAGCCCGAGGTCGAGGGACAGCAGGGACACTTCGGCGAGCTGCGGCGGCACGTCGCCGCGGGCCAGCCGCTGCGCGAAGCCTTCGACCACGGCGGTCTTGCCCACACCCGCCTCGCCGGTCAGCATCGGATTGTTCTGACGCCGCCGCATCAGGATGTCGACGATCTGACGGATTTCCTCGTCTCGACCGGTCACCGGATCCATGCCGCCTTCGCGGGCCCGCGCGGTGAGATCGGTGCAGTACTTCTTCAGCGCCTCCTGTTTGCCCATCGCCGCCGGCGCCATGGCGCCGCTGTCGGTGCCGGGCTCGCCGCCGACGCCGGCCGCCAGACCCGAGCCGTCCTGCGCGCCCAGCGCCGCTTCTTTCGTGGCGCCGCAGATTTGGACGAAGTTGTCGCTCAGCTGATCGACCCGGATGCGATCGAACTGGCGCGAAATTCCGATCAGCGCGTTCGCGAGGTTCTTGCTTTGCAGGATGCCGATCACCAGGAAGCCGGTGCGGACCTGCGCCTGGCCGAACATCAGCGTTCCGTAGAGCCAGCCGTTCTTGATGCTTTCCTCGATGTGATCCGAGAAGTCGCTGATCGAAGTCGAGCCGCGCGGCAGGCGATCGAGGGCGGTCGTGATGTCGCGGGCCAGCGTCGACGTCTCGAGCTGGAAGTGGCGAATGATCGCCTCGATGTCCGTGCCCGGGGTCTGGACGAGCTGGGCCACCCAATGCACCAGCTCGACGTACGGATTTCCGCGCATCTTGCAGAAGACCGTGGCGCTCTCGACCGCCTGGTAGGCAATCGGGTTGAGCTTGCCGAAAAGGGTTTCGCGACTGATTCCGCTCATGCGTGTTCACCTTGTCGCGAAGTCGCTGCGGGCTTCGCTGTTGTGCGTCTGGCGCGGCTGCGCTCGACGTCGATGCGCAGATCGCCCGCGTCGCGGGGCTTGCGGTAGTGGCCGAGCCAGCTCGTGTGGCCGAGCGCGGCGTCGCGTCGGCCGAGCAGGCAGCGGGGCACCTCTGCCCGCGCCAGCACGAGCTTCAGGTCCCATTCGAACTCGACCCCGATCCAGTGTCGCACCATCGCCTGCAGGCGAGCGAGACCGTCGCCGCCGGGCAGGAAGCGACGGTAGCGCTCGAGCGTCAGCGGCCCCATCGTGATGCGGAACTTGTGCTGCACATCCCAGACCGAAGCGCCGAGCACGGCGCTCTTGCCGAGCGAGGCGCCGCCACGGCGGCCGAGCCGACTCCTCTCGTCGCGGCCGAGCGGCATCCAGTGGCCGCACCATTGTTCGATCGCGACCGGCACGTCGAACTCGATCCGGCACCAAGCGAGCAATCCTTCGCTGTCGCGCGTCTGGCGCGCGAGGCGACCGGCGAAATAGAGCTTGCTGGTATCCGGCAGCGCGTCCCGATCCTGCAGGTTCGGCAGGCCGATCCCGATCAGAGCGCCGATGCGGTTGAAGAACGCCTTGTTGTCCGGTCGATCGAGACTCGCGGTCGGCTGCGCTTCGGCCCATGCGCGATAGAAGAGCAACCCGAAGCGATGCGTGAGCATGTCGAGGAATCGCTGCAGCGTGTGGTCGCCGTGGTGCTGGGCGCGATCCCGACAGTATTCGGTCAGATGGATGGGCAGCGCGCCATTCGGGCCGAGCAGGCCGAACGCGCGCTGCATCAGGCGCGGTGGCGAACCCTCAGGGCGTTGAAGGCTGTGGATCGGGGCCGGGGCGAAGTCGAGTTCGGCGGGTTGCGCGACGCGTACCGGCTCGTCGATCGGGCGAAGCGCTTCGCCGAGCAACGGCAGCTCGGGGTGCGCGCCGGCGATGCGCCGCATCGCCTGGTAGAAGTCGAACCGCCACGGCTCCTGCTCCACTTCGCGGAGCCATTCCCCGTGGGCCTGCAGGACCCCTTCCCGCACGTCGGCCCCTGCCCCGTCTACGGCAGACGTGAGAAGTCCGGGCTCGGGGCGATCCGGTTCCATCTATGTCAACGGCCGTGCGCCGAGGATAGGCCGCCAGTGCATCAGCTCACCCCGTGTCAGCGAGTGCAGCACCGTCTCGACGTAGCTGTTCATGGAGGCATGGCGCGTGAAGAAGCGATGCAGCACCGCGCCGAACATGACTGCGCTGCCGCCTTCGTGTCCGAGCTCGTCGACCATCAGCTCGATGCGCGAGCCGCGCGAGAACGTCACCGGCCCGGCGATCGGATGCCTGCGAACGACCGCCGAGGCGTGCACGGACTGGATCGACTCGATGAGGCGCCGCTGCGTCGGCTCGCCTGCCATCGGCAGGCGGCCCAGCAGATCGCGCAACGCGGCCGCACCTTCGCCGCCGTCGGTGTCGAGGAGCGACAGATAGTTGAGGGAGAGCAGATTGATCAGACGCCACGCGATGCCGCCCTCGCGCAGCGCGCTGTAGGGCCGGGACGGCCCGGCAATGGCGCGCACCGAGGCGACCGGCAACCCGGCCTCGATGGAGAGTGCTGACGTCGTGCCGGCGGTGAGCAGGAAGATCGGCAGGTCGCGGTTCGTGCAGCGCGTCTGCACCCCCAGCTGGCGCAGGCCGTGCGGCACGGGCGCGTCCTCCGGATCGACGAGGGACAGAAACACCTCCGAGCCGATGTAGCCCGAACGGGGCCCTTCGCGCCGGGCCTTCTCGGAGAGCAGCCGCGGCTCACGCCAGATGCTGTAGTAGGCGCTCTGCCGCCCCGACCCGCCATGCTCGGGAGCGAACAGCGGCAGGTAGTGGCGCTCGTTTCCGGCATCGTCGAAGCCGCTCGCCGACAGCACGTCGTAGACCTCGTAGTCGAGCGGTGCGGTGCGCTCGGGGACGACATGGAACTCGTGATGCCCGTCATCGATGGCGATTCGGTCGGCGCGCTTGCGAAACAGGTTGATCGCCGGAACGCAGTGCAGGCTGAAGTTGGAGGGTTCGACAACGCCGTCGAGATCGGCGTGCGGCCGCGAGAACAGGAATTGCAGCTCGAGCTCGGTGCCCGGCAGCGCCGCCAGCAGCGGCCGCAGCCCGATCAGGTCGAAGAAAAGGAATCGCGGCGGGAATGCGAAGTACTCCTGCAGCAGGCGCAGCCCCGACATCATGCGCAGCTGCACCGGCAGCATCGCGTCGGCATCGTCGAATCCGACCGGCCGCATGCTGTCGGCGGCGAGCAGTCGGCGCGGCTCGTTGCGGCCGGGGGCGCCGACCAGCACACCGACCAGCGAGGTGGTGAGCAGCTCGTGCAGATGCTTGGCGACATCGGGCTGGCCGCCCAGGAAGAACCGCAGCTCGTCGGTCTCGAGCTTGGCCAGCGCCATTCCGGCCGGCAGCTTGAGCCGGACTCGCACGCCGCTGCGCGGCCGCTCGGGCAGTGCGTGGGCCCCGAGGCCGAGCTCGGCGAGGTTCAGGAAATACTCCGCCGACTCGGTGGCCAGGGGCGTGAGTTGAAGCTCCTGCGCGGTGCGAAATTCGCATCGCGTCGGGGTATGCGCCGCAGGTCCGGCCAGCAGCGGCGTGTCGCGCGCGATTCGCGGCGCGCGAAGGAGGTTGATGTCGCCCCGCACAGGCTCGATCTGGGCGACCAGCATCGCCGGCAACGGCGCGAGCAGGTTCGGGTAGAGCAGCTCGAGCAGACGATGGGAGAGGCGTGGGAACTCGGCATCCTGCTTCAACTGCACGCGGGCGGCGAGAAACGCGCACCCTTCGAGCAATCGCTCGATGTACGGATCCGCGACCTCCAGTGAATCCATTCCCAGCCGGGACGCGATCTTCGGAAACTCGCTGGCGAACTCGGCGCCCATTTCGCGCAGGTATCGAAGCTCCTGGTTGTAGTAGCGGAGCAGGCGCGGGTCCATCTTGGCCTCTAGCGCAAGTCGCGCAGTGAAGTGTCGCCGGACTCGAGGTCGAAGTCGGCCGCGAGCAGGAGCTCCAGCGGCATCGGCTGCGCCCACATCTGGCCGCGGATCGTGAGCTGCAGGTTGTTAAGCGGAAGGTCGTAGTCGATATGGATCGTCACGCTCAGCGTCTTGGCGTCGAGGCGCGGCTCGAACGCCGCGATCGTCCGCTTGATCGCCGCCTCCATCACGGGCTTGTCGAGCGCGGCCTTCGTGACGCCGGCAAACTCCGGCATGCCGAAGTTCAGCACCGAGCGACGGGCGTCGGCGTACGGCCGCCAGAGCTCGATCTCGTCCTTGCGGGCCGACGCCGCCTCGGGCTCCGGGCGCGTGGTGTTCATCAACCACGACAAGTCGCGCAGGACCGCCGCGCGCAACTGCTGGCGCGACAGCACGCGCGCCTCGACGCTCTCGCGCCTCTCTTCTGGATGAAGATCGGTCAGCCGGTCGAGCAGCGAAGGTTGCAGGCGGTCGCCCGCGGCCGGCTCAGCCATCGGCGGCCACCAGGACGATCGATCGCACCGACAGCAGATCGCGCTCGCCCTGGTCGGTGACGAGCACCCGCTGGCCGAGGCCGAGCCAACGTCCTTCGCCGTCGCCGCGCCATTCGGTCTTGCGCGCCATCAGGATCTGATCGTCGTCGCTCTTCTCCGAGCCCGGGTAACGGGTGGGCAGCATCGCGATCACCTCGCCGCCGTTGGCGAACTGCAGCTGCGCAGGCAGCCAGACCATGTCGCGCAGGTCGGTGGGCGCTTCGATATCGACTCGGGCCAGGCGGTCGAACGGGATCCAGTAGTAGCGGCCGTTGACCATCGCCTCGAGCACCGGACCGAGGCGAGAATCGGCGTCGGCGATCCAGTCGAATGGCGCGCCGTCGATCGTGCCGCTCATCGCCGGTGCGTCGGCGAAAGCCTTCGCGGCGAGGCTGTGCGAAAGCTCGGCCTCGCCTGCGCCCGAACGCAGCAACGACTCGATCAAGCTGGCGAGCCACGGCGCGGGCTCGCCGAAAACCATCGGGCTGCGGCGGCCCTCGAACACCGCGGCGCGGATCTTTTCGCAACGCAGCGCGTGGCCGACCATCTCGCGCATCGGGCCGGCGACGGCGTCCAGGTCGGCGACGACGTTGAGCTGGGTGTGCGCGCGCTCCCATTGCCCGAGCACGCACAACAACTGCGCAAGGAAGATACGTAGCTGCGCTTTCGCCGGCGCGGCCTTCACCGCGTCGGTGAGAGGTTTCAGGGCAGCCCGCGGCGTCCCGGCTCGGATCGCGGCTTCGGCCGCAACCTGGGGATCGGCGGCTTCAGAAGCCATGACCGCAATCCGCGCAGAAACGAGTCGAGCGCATGCAGAGCGTTCCACAGCCGGGGCAAGTCTTGTGGGTCGAGGCCATGTCGAATCCGCACTCGGCGCAAAAACGCCCGCCGCCGATCAGCGAGCTGCAGTTCGGGCACTTCAGCCCGGCGCCTGAACTCGCCGCGACCTCGTCGCGTTCAGACGATCCGACGCGCTCAGATGACCCGACGTGTTCGCTGCTTGCCCCCTTCGCGGGCCGTCCGCCGCTCTTCGCACACGACTGGCAAAGCCCGGCGCGTGCGTCCCAGCAGTCTTCGTCCACGGCCTTGTAGCAGGCCGGGCACTCGGTATAGCGCTGCTCGGCCAAAGCGAGGGCGTCTTCCAGCGCGCTGCTGCGAGCGCCTTGCTCTCCTTCCGTGGCCAGCGCGTTCGAAGCGCGGAACAATGAGCCGCGATCGTTCAGCAAACGAGCCAGCCGGTACATCAAGCCCGAGAGCTGGGCCCTGCGATAGGGCCGGAACGGGCTCTGCCACGTGCGCGAGCACGCCTCGCAATGAAACTCGAACTGAAAGCCAGCGCGCAAGTCCGATCCGCTCTTGCTGACGTCGCGATAGTTCTTGAGATTCATCGGTGTTCGAGTCGCGCTCGGGCAGCGTCCAGGATCTACTTTTTCTCGCTCTTTGTATCGCTCTTGGTATCGCTCTTCTTCTCGCTCTTCTTCTCAGTCTTTCGCAGCTCGTCGAACTTCTTCTTCTCCTCGGCTTCCACCTCCGCAGCGCTCTTCTTCACTTTCTTGCCGAAGCTCGTGCCGGAGTCCCGCGGGCGGGTGAATTCCAGGTCCATCGTCCCCCGGTTTCCATCACGCAACCGATAGCTGAACTTGACGTTGCCGTAGTTCAGCCCCCAGTTCTCCTTGAACTCCGCGCTCGCGGCACCCGCGTCCACGTTCAGATCGAGCTTCACGACAAGGACGTCGGTGAGCTTGATTTCCATGTAGAAGGGCGCCCGCGTCGCCGAGCCCTCGTATTCCTCCTCGATCACGATGGTCGCCTCGTCGAATACCTCCCCGTTGTCCATCGCATTGATCAGACGCACGGTCGACCGGTCGGTCCGCTTCGAGATGCTGAACAGGTCGGGACTCATCTTGGCATCGGCATCGCTCTCGGTGGCCTTGCTCGGGGCCTTGCCCTTGCCCTTGACCTTCGCCTCCGGCTCCGCTTCGGTGGTCGAGTCCCCGATCTTGGGTAGCGCGGCCGGATCCTTGACCGACCAGCTCCAGCTGTTGAGGTCGATCTCATCACGGTGATCGGCATCTATGCACTCGCCGAGGACGGGTTGGCGTCTCTTGTCGATCAGCTTGAGAAACTGGCTCGCCTTGGCCATCGCTCAAGCCTGCTGATCGGTGCGGTTGGTGGTCAGGTAGGACCACCTCTCCGGACGCCACGTCTCCGCCAGCACTCCCTTCTCCGTCCGATTTTCGGCGTAGTACACGATTTCGAAGTTGTGGAAGGCCAACTCGATTTCCTCGAGGATCTGCGCACCGACCCCGGCCTCGCTGGCGCGCAGGCTGATGTTGGAAATGCAGCCGTCGTACAGGGTCAGGATCAGGATCTCGTTGCGGTACTTGACCGACTCTTCGGTCGAATAGGTTTCGATGTATTGCTGATCGACGGCGATCTTGGCGAACTCGAACCTGTCGCCTTCCCGCTCGCTGCCGCCGACCGAGCGGCCTTTGAGCATTCCGGCAAGCTGCAAGGAGGCCTTGTCGAAGACCTTGCTCACCGTGACGCGATTGACGTCCAGGTTGTGCAGCCCTTCACCTGCGAGCGCAACCTCGACCTTCTTCGCGCTGACGCCATCCAGCGAATCGGCCTTAGCTTTGGCGTTGAACGAGAAACTTTCGATGTCGATTCGACCTTCGTAGCCTCCCGCTCGTGCCTCGCCCGACACGCTGCCCTTTTTTGGCGTGATCTCCAGGTATATCTGGGTAGTGGAGTCCATGTCCGACGTGCTGCTCCTGCGCCAGTTCTGTCAGCTGGCGGGACGAATCACTTGTAAGGGCGAGCGCCCGCCGGCCTGGCGCCGGGCTACTTCTGCATTCCGTCGAAGCTCACGAGTGTGACGTCGGTCTTCATCTTGCCGATGTCCCACGTGAAGTCCTGCTGCTTGCCGAGCTTGCCCTTCAGCGTGTCGTCCTGGGGCTTGTAGCCGACGGCAATCGTCTTGAACACCATTTCGACGTCCTGCGTGACGGCACCGTCTTCGCCGCCCTTGCTCGACACCTTGGTGATGAATGCCTCGGTCATGGTCATGCCGAAATACGGCTCGCCCTTGCCCGATTCATCCCCGGTCTGCTTGAGCATGGCCACGTGCACTTGCGAGAAGAACGTGCCCTGGACGATCCTCATCATGATCGTGGGCGATGCCTTGTCGTAGTAGTGCGAGAACGACATCGATCCAGGTTGCGGCTTGCCGACCGATGCACCGGCACCCTTGAGGAAGCTCGTGTCGGCCTCGATGTCCCAGCTCCAGTCGCTGATCTCCATCCAGCCCTTGTCGCCGTGGTGAGTCTCGTGGGTGGACTCGCCCTTTTCGATTTCCTTGAACTTGATGAATGCGTTGCCTGGCATGTCGGAACACTCCTTTGTTTAACGTCTCGGACGGAAAGAAGCAAGCTCGGCTATTTCTTCTCGGACGGAAGCTTCGTCACGAGGCGCAGCGAAACGGTGAGCCCCTCGAGCTGGTAGTGCGGCTTCAAGAAGAACTTCGACTGGTAGTAGCCCGGTGAGCCTTCGACTTCCTCGACAAAGACTTCAGCGGCGGCGAGAGGACGTTGCGCCTTGATATTTTCAGTCGAGTTCAGGGGGTCGCCATCCACATAGTTGAGGATCCACTTGTTGAGCCAGCGCTCCATGGCCTCGCGCGTCTTGTAGGACCCGACCTTGTCACGCACCATGCACTTCAGGTAATGGGCGAAGCGGTTGCACGCGAAGAGATACGGCAAGCGGGCGGCGAGCGCGGCATTGCCGGTCGCGTCGGGATCGTCGTACTCCAGCGGCTTCTGCAACGACTGTGCTCCGATGAACGCCGCGAAGTCGGAATTCTTGCGGTGAATCATCGCCAGGAATCCGTTCTTCGACAACTCGGCTTCGCGCCGATCGGAGATGGCGATCTCGGTCGGGCACTTCATGTCGACGCCGCCGTCGTCGGTGGGAAACGTATGGGTCGGCAGATTCTCGACGGCGCCGCCCGACTCCACCCCGCGGATGCGGGAACACCAACCGTAGAGCTTGAACGATCGGTTGATGTTGGTCGCCATCGCGTACGCGGCATTGCACCACGCGTACTTGTCATGGTCGGCGCCGACCGTATCTTCCTCGAAGTTGAACGCCTCCACCGGGCTCGTTTTCGGGCCGTACGGAAGCCGACCGAGAAAGCGTGGCATGCACAACGCAAGGTAGCGCGAGTCGTCGCTCTCGCGCAGCGACCGCCAGGAGGCGTACTCCGGCGTCTGGAATATCTTGGTCAGATCGCGCGGATTCGCCAGTTCGCCCCACGATTCCATTTGCATCACGGTCGGCGCTGCGCCGGTGATGAAGGGGCAATGCGATGCAGCGGCGATCTTGGACATCTCGCCGAGCAACTCGACGTCAGGCGGAGAGTGGTCGAAGTGGTAGTCACCGACGAGCGCCCCGAAAGGCTCACCGCCGAACTGACCGTATTCCTCTTCGTAGAGCTTCTTGAAGAGCGGCGACTGGTCCCAGGCCGTGCCCTTGTAGCGCTTGAGCGTCTTGCCGAGGTCCAGCTTGGAGATCGGCATCACCCTGATCTTCAGGAATTCGTCGGTCTCGGTGTTGTTGACCATGTAGTGAAGGCCACGCCACGCCGACTCGAGCTTCTGAAAATCGGCATGGTGCAGGATCAGGTTGACCTGCTCGCTCAACTTTCGATCGATCGCGGCGATCATCGCCTCGATGCTCAGGACCGTGTCGGTGCCGATCAGTTTCGTGTGGGCCAGCGCCTGCTGGGCGAGCGTCTGCACCGCGGCCTCGACCGCGGAGCGCGCCTCGTCCGATTTCGGCTTGAACTCCTTCTTCAGCAAGTTGGCAAATTCGTTCCCTTCGACCGTGACGCCGGCAAACGCGGGACTTGCAGCTTGTGGTTCAGCCATCGATGTGCTCCGGGAGGGTTCAGGCTTGCTCGGCCGGCTTGGCCGAGGCGCCGACGCTTTGCAGCAACGCGGGATCGTTCAGGACCTTGGAGATCAGGTCTTCGGCGCCGGCCTTGCCGTCCATGTAGGTGACGAGGTTGGCCAACTGGCCGCGCGCCTCCAGCAGCTGCTTGAGGCCCTCGACCTTCGCGGCTACCGCCGCGGGCGAGAAATCGTCCATGTTCTCGAATGTCAGGTCGATCGCCAAGTTGCCTTCGCCTGTCAGGACGTTGGGCACCATGAAGGCGACCCGCGGCTTCATGGCCTTCATTCGCGTGTCGAAGTTGTCGACGTCGAACTCGAGGAATTTGCGGTCCGCGACGGGCGGCAGAGGCTCGGACG
Organism: Caldimonas sp.; assembly: GCA_039932815.1. Lineage (GTDB taxonomy): Bacteria > Pseudomonadota > Gammaproteobacteria > Burkholderiales > Burkholderiaceae_C > Schlegelella_A. The sequence goes on along the minus strand of JBDTPG010000017.1, from coordinate 129 downwards.
GCTTGCCCGCCAGGTCGGCCATGACGCCCATCACGAAGGGCAGCTGCACCTTCTTCTCGGCGCCGTAGAGTTCTACGTCGTACTCGATCTGCACCCGGGGGGCGCGATTTCGGGCGATGAATTTCTGAC
>JBDTPG010000016.1:0-34692 GCA_039932815.1 Caldimonas sp. | reverse complement strand
CGGCGAGCGTCGACTTCGGCTCCGACCGGTTCACCAAGCGCACGGTCGCGCGCGAATTCGTCGCCGTGCTGGCGCGCCTGCTCTCGCGCCACGGCAACCGCGTCGGCGCGCTGCTCTACGGCAACGACGTCGATACCGTGCTGCCGGCCCGCGGCGGCCGGGTCCACGTGTTGAACCTGCTGCAACGCATGGCCGCGCGCCCGGCCGAGAGCGCCGCCGGCGCGACCGACCTGCGCGAGCTGCTGCTCGCGGCGCAGCGCACGATCAAGCGCCGCTCGACGCTCTTCGTCGTCTCCGACTTCGTCAGCGCGCCGGGCTGGGAGCGCGCCCTGGGCCAGCTCGCCCAGCGCCACGAGGTGACCGCGGTGCGCCTGTTCGACCCGCTCGAGATGGACCTGCCCGACATCGGCCTGGTGACGATGAAGGACGCCGAGACCGGCGAGCAGATCGTCGTCGACACCCACAACCGGCGCTTCCGCGAGCGCTTCGCGGCCGCCGCCGAGAAGCGCGAGACGATGCTGCGCGAGGCGCTCGCCCGCGCCGGCGTCGACACCCTCGAGCTCGGCACCGACGACGACCTCGTCGACGCCGTGCTGCGCTTCGCCGACCTGAAGAAGCAGCGCAGCCGCCTCGCCAACTGGACCGGGCCGTCGAACCGCTCGATCGCCCACGTCCGTCCGGTTGCCGCGGCGGCGCAAGGGAGCGCGCGATGAATGCCGCCACGCCGTGGATGACGTTCCTGTGGCCGTCGATGCTGTGGGCGCTGCTCGCGCTTCCGGTCGCCGTCTTGCTCTACGTCTTCCTGATCACGCGGCGCAAGAAGACGAGCCTGCGCTATGCCAACCTGGGCCTGGTCAAGGAAGCGCTCGGCAGCCGCAGCGCCTGGCGCCGCCACGTGCCGCCGGTGCTCCTATTTCTGGCGCTGGCGTCGCTGCTGCTCGCGTCGTCGCGGCCGGCGGCGCTGATCACGCTGCCGTCGGCGCAGGAGACGATCGTCCTGGCGATCGACGTCTCGGGCAGCATGCGCGCCGCCGACGTGCAGCCGAACCGGCTCGTTGCCGCCCAGGAAGCGGCCAAGGCCTTCGTCGCCGACCTGCCGAGGAACGTCAAGATCGCGGTCGTCTCCTTCGCCGGCACCGCCGCCGTCGTGCAGGCGCCGACGCTCAGCCGCGACGACGTCAACGCCGCGATCGACCGCTTCCAGCTGCAGCGCGGCACGGCGATCGGCAGCGGCATCGTCATCTCGCTGGCGACGATCTTCCCGGAGGCCGGCATCGACCTCTCGCAGATCACGGGCGCGCGCGCGATGCCGCCGGGCCCGAACGACAAGCCGGCGCCGGAGTTCAAGCCGGTGGCGCCCGGCTCGTACTCGTCGGCGGCGATCATCCTGCTGACCGACGGCCAGCGAACGACCGGGCCCGATTCGCTCGAGGCCGCGAAGATGGCGGCCGACCGCGGCGTTCGCATCTACACGGTCGGCATCGGCACCAAGGAGGGCGAAACGATCGGCTTCGAGGGCTGGTCGATGCGCGTGCGTCTCGACGAGGAGACGCTGAAGGCGGTCGCCAAGCTCACCAACGCCGACTACTTCTACGCCGGCACGGCGCAGGACCTGAAGAAGGTCTACCAGGGCCTCAGCACGCGCCTCATCGCCGAGAAGAAGGAAACCGAGATCAGCGCCCTGCTGGCGCTGATTGGCGCCGGCCTCGTGATCCTCGCCGCGGGCCTGTCGGTCTGGTGGTTCGGGCGGATCGCCTAGACACGTCTGCTGACGTTCGCCGCGAACGTCCGGTTACCGAGGTGACGCGATCGAAACGATCGCCGGCTCCAGAAGCGACGTAATCCTGCCGAAGCAGACTTTGTACCGGCAGTGACCGTGTCCCCCGATCGAAACGGTCGGCGACGCGGTACGGTCCGGGGTCGAAGACGGGGATCGCGACAGCGAAGACAGAGCAATGAGCACGTACCGGTTGTACAAGTCGCCCAACGGCGACATCGTCCGCGTGAAGATGGGCTTCTCGTGGCAGGCGTTCTTCGTCGGGTCGCTCTCGGCGCTCGTCAAGCGCGGCTGGCTGCTCGCCGCCGTCGCCGTCATCTACTACGCGGGCGAGACCTTCTTCAACGGCGCGCCGACGCCGACCTCGCGCACCGCCGGCGTCGCCCTCGCCGCCGTCGGCTTCTATGCCGTCTACATGCTCTTTTGCGGCGTCAACGGCAACCGCTGGCTGAGCGATTCGCTGCGCCGGCGCGGCTTCACGCTGATCGGCGAAGAGCGCCGCTGATCGCAAGGCCTGGCCGATCAGCGTCAGCCGAAACGGCCATGCAGGAACCAGCCGCCGTCGCCCGCGCCCGCGGCTGACAGCGGCAACCGCGCGCGATAGATCCAGACCAGCGCGCCGTCGGCCGCTTCGGCGATGAAGTAATCGCGCTCGGCGAGCTCGTCATCCCACCAGCCGGCCTCGATCCGCTCCGGCCCCGACAGGAGGCTGAGCGGCCGGCCGTCGAGCAGCGGCCGCGAGCGCTGTTCGGCGAGCGGCTCGGCGACCGGTTGCAGCCAGACCGGGCGCGACGCACAACCCGCCGGCGGCGCGCTCGCCGCTTCGGCGCGCGCGCCGCGTTTGGCGCCGCGTGACGCCGATCGCGCCGATCGCGCCGGACCCACGCTCGCATCGGCACGCTGCCCGCGGCTCGACCGCTCGGGTCGATGGTCCTCGACGCTCGCGAGGCGCTGCACCTGGTCGGCGCCGAGGCGCGCCTGCAGCCGCTCGATCAATCGCGTCAGGCCTTCGTTCTCGCTCTGCCGCGTCGGGAAGAGCTCGCTGTTCGGCGCCGCCCGCTTGACGATGTCTTCGGCCTGCAAGGCGATCTCGAGCGTCGGCGCCGGCAGCTGCACCTGCGCCAGGCGCTCGCGCAGCAGGACGAGCAGGTGAGCGCTGTCGCGCGACGGCTCGGCCAGGGCGATCTCGAGCGCCGTTGCCTGCGGCGTCCGGTCGCCTTGCTGCCAACGCGTCTCGTGGTGCATCAGCAGGCGAAAACGGCGCACGAAGGCGTGCTGCGCCGCCAGCCACGCGACCAGGCGCGCGAGCAGGATGGAAGCGCCGTGCAACACCTGCTCGGTGCTGTCGGCGCGCGCGAAGAGCTCGAGGCGGCTCTCGAACAGGCGCGCCGGAACGATCGCCTCGCGCGGATCGGGGCGGCGTCCGAAGGCGGCGTCGATCTCGGCGAGCAGGGTCTCGCCGAAGCGGCGCGCCAGGCCGGCGCGCGGCAGGCCGAGCAGATCGCCGACCTGGCGCAAGCCCATCCCCTGCAACGCCTCCCAGTGCTCGCGGCCCGGACCGAGCAGCCACACCGGCGCGGCGGCGAGCGCCTGACGCGTCGCTTCGAGGTGCAGGCAGCGCGGCGGCGGCGCGACCTGGGCGAGGACAGCCGCGCCCTGCGCCGTCGCCGCGGTGGCGATGCGAACGGCGTGGCCGAGCGGAGCGATCGCCTGCTGCACGCGCTGCAGGAGCGGATCGATGCCGCCGAAATAGCGCAGGCTCGCCTGCACCTCGAGCAGCACGGTGTCGGCCGCGGCACCCGGCTCCGAAGCCGGTTGCAGCGATACCTGCGGCGTGAAGGCGAGCGCGGCGTGCGCGAGCGGCAGCATCGCTTCGGCGTCGCGTGCCGGGTCGGCCTGGCCGAGGGTGATGCGCGGCGCGAGCGCGAGCGCGGTCGCCCGCTTCAGCCCCGGCTTGACGCCTTGCGCCTGCGCTGCCGCATTGGCGGCCGAGATGCGGTGCTCATCGACGAGGGCGATCGACTGCTGCGTCGACGCTTCGTCGGCAGCGCCTTCGAGCAGGGTCGCCGCGAACGATTCGAGCGACAGCAAGGGGAAGTGCAGCGCGACCCAGAGCACGAGGGATCCAGCAGGAAAAGCGAACGCGGCGAAGGCAACGCGAAGGCGCCGTTTCGGGTCACGCGAAATCGACGAAAGTGGCTGCGGGCAGCGCCGCGCCGCGCTCGCTGCCGGCGCGCCGGCGCGCCGCCGCCGACAGGACGGTCGGAAGATCGAGCGACAGCGGCGCTTCGAGCGGCGGACCGCGCCGCTTGAGGACGCGAACGCACAGGCGATCGGCACCGCCCGCCTGCAGGCCGAGGCGCAGCGGCGACGCCGTCGGCCGGCCTGCGACGGCAGCCTCGCGCATGACGAAGGCCGGACCGTCGTGAGCGTGGGCGGCGAGCTGGAGCCGGCGCAAGCGCTCGGCGCGCAGTCGCGGCGGCAGCCAGGCGACGACGGCGCCGACGTGGCCGCTCTTCAGCGCCTGCTCGAGCGCCCAGAGGCTGTCGCTGCCCGGCACGACACGGGCGCGGGTATTGACGACGAGGAGCTCCTCGACGTCGAAGCCGAATCCTGCGAGCGCCGCTGCCGACAATGCCGCCGGCGGATCGAAGACCATCACCAGCCGACCTGCCCGCTGGACTTCGACCAGAGGCGGCGCGAGCAGGCGGATCTCGCCGACGCCGGCGTGCGGCAGCAGCAATTCGGAGAGCGCCCGGCGCGGCCAGCCGCCGCCGGGCAGCTCGGCATCGAGAGCGGGAAAGCCGCTCGCCACCGCGTCGTTGCCGATGCGACCGAGCTGATGGCCGAGCCAGAGCGCCGGATGCAAGGTCTCGGGCGAGCGGCGGACGTCGTCGCGCGCCACGACCCCCCGAACCGGCTGACGGGGAGAAAAGCGGCGCTCGCCGCCCGGCAATGCCAGGCGCGACGAGGCTGCCACGGGGGCAGGAACGGCTTCCATGAAAACAACTGTACGTTTATACAGCAATGAGGACAAGGCCGGCCGTCGGGCTCACGAAACAACGTGCCGGCATATTTGCTCCCAGCAACCTATTCATTGCTTCAGGCAATCGTCGCCCGCATCGGCGCCGACTTCATCGATCGCTTCAACGCGCGCCGCGAAGCGTGCGAGATCGCCGAGCGCAACGGCGTCAACGTCGGCAGCGTCTTCCTGGCGCAGGCGCGCACGACGCCAGCGGCGTCGTCGTCGAGGGCGCCGCCCAGCTGCGCATGTTGCTCGTTACCGGCGCATCGTCCTGTGGACCCACAGTGCTAGCCGATTCGGGCAATCGACAGGCTGCGAGCGGGCCGCGCGATGCCATCATTGCCGCTCGCACGCCACAGCCCCCATGGAGACGAGATGAACGGTTCGATGATGCAGCTTCCGCTGCTGATCTCAACGCTGCTGGTCCACGCCGAGCGCCATCACGGCGAGCAGGAGATCGTCTCGCGGCGGGTCGAGGGCGATATCCACCGCACGACGTTTCGCGAGCTCGCGGCGCGCTCGCGCAAGATGTCGAATGCCTTGGCCGGGCTCGGCATCAAGAGCGGCGAGCGCGTCGCGACGCTGGCCTGGAACGGGCATCGACACCTCGAGCTCTACTACGCGGTGTCCGGCTCGGGTGCCGTCCTGCACACGCTCAACCCGCGCCTGCATCCCGACCAGGTCGTCTACATCGCCGACCACGCCGAGGACCGCGCCCTCTTCTTCGACCTCACCTTCCTGCCGCTGGTCGAGGCGATCGCGCATCGCGTCAAGACGATCAAGACCTTCGTCGCGATGACGGACCAGGCCCACATGCCGGCCGACAGCAAGATCCCCAACCTGCTCTGCTACGAAGAGCTCGCGGCGGCGAACAGCGATGCCTTCACCTGGCCGACGTTCGACGAGAACCAGGCGTCATCGCTCTGCTACACGTCGGGGACGACGGGCAATCCGAAGGGCGTGCTCTACAGCCACCGTTCAACGCTCCTGCACACTTTCGCAATCGCCCTGCCCGATGCGCTCAACTGCTCGGCCAGGGACGTGATCCTGCCGGTCGTGCCGATGTTCCACGTCAACGCGTGGGGCCTGCCGTACGCTGCCTGCATGATGGGATCGAAGCTCGTCTTCCCCGGCCCGGGCCTCGACGGCAAGTCGCTGTACGAGCTGTTCGAGACGGAGCGCGTGACGCTCTCGGCCGGCGTGCCGACGGTCTGGCAGGGACTGCTCGCCTACGTCGATGCCAACGACTTCTCGTTCTCGACGATGCGGCGCACCATCATCGGTGGCTCGGCTTGCCCGCCTGCGATGATGAAGACCTTCCAGGAGCGCTACGACGTCCAGGTCCTGCACGCCTGGGGCATGACCGAGATGAGCCCGGTCGGCACCGTCGCGGTGTTGAAGGGATCGCAGGTCGACCTCGATGCGCCGACTCGCTTCGCCGTCCAGGCCAAGCAGGGACGTGCCGTCTACGGCGTCGACATGAAGATCGTCGGCGAGGACGGCAAGGAGCTGCCGTGGGACGGCAAGCAGTCGGGCGAGCTGATGGTGCGCGGACCCTGGGTCATCGACCAGTACTTCAAGAGCGAAGGCGGCAACCCGCTCGTCAAGGACAGCGAAGGGCACGGCTGGTTTCCGACCGGCGACGTCGCGACCATCGACGAGAGCGGCTTCATGCAGATCACCGACCGCTCGAAGGACGTGATCAAGTCGGGCGGCGAATGGATCGGCTCGATCGACCTCGAGAACATCGCCATGGCCCATCCGTCGGTGCAGATGGCGGCGTGCATCGCGGCGACGCACGCGAAGTGGGACGAGCGGCCGCTCCTGATCGTCGTCAAGAAGCCCAACGCGGGGCTGACGCGCGATGAGCTGATCGCGTTCTTCGAGGGCCGCATCGCCAAGTGGTGGACGCCCGACGACGTCGTCTTCGTCGAGGCGATTCCGCTCGGCGCGACCGGCAAGATGCTGAAGAACCGCCTGCGCGAGCAGTACGGCCGGCATCTGCTCGACAAGTCCTGAGCGCCGCCCGGCAACGGCTCTCCGCGCACGCCGACGCCGGCGTGTGGGCGGCCGCGCTCGCGTTCACGCTGTGGGGCTTCTTCCCGCTCTATTTCAGGCTCCAGCCGGGCATCGTCCCGCCCGAGGTGCTCGCCAACCGGATCGTCTGGGCGCTGCTCCTGGTGGCGATGATCCTCACCTGGCAACGGCGCTGGTCGTGGCTCGGCCCCGCGTTGCGATCGCGCCGTGTGATGGCGAGCTTCGTCGCCAGCGCCCTGCTCCTCTCCGCCAACTGGATGACCTACATCTGGGCGGTCTCGAACGGCCATGTCGTCGAGGCGAGCCTCGGCTACTTCATCACGCCGCTCGTCAACGTCGGCCTCGGCTACGGCCTGCTCGGCGAGCGACCGCGACGGGCGCAATGGATCGCGCTGGCGGTCGCTGCGGCCGGCGTCGTCTGGCTGACGGTGAGCGCCGGGCGGCTGCCGTGGATCGGCCTCGTCCTCGGCCTCAGCTTCGGCGCCTACGGCCTGCTGCGCAAGGTCGCGACGCTCGGCGCGCTCGAAGGGCTGACGCTCGAGACGATGATCCTGGCGCCGGCCGCGATCGTCGCGATGGCGTGGTGGTGGGGCGGCAGCGCGACCAGCTTTCCCGCGCCGACGCTGGCGACGAACCTGTGGCTCGTCGGCCTCGGGCCGGCGACGACGGCGCCCCTGCTCCTGTTCGCTCTCGCCGCGAGGAAGCTCTCGATGACGACGCTCGGCCTGGTCCAGTACCTGAGCCCGACGATCCAGTTCCTGCTCGGCATCTGGCTCTTCCACGAGCCGTTCAGCGCGATGCGGCTGGTCGGCTTCGCTTTCATCTGGATCGCGCTCGCGCTCTACAGCCTGGATGGCTGGCGCCGCCGCGGGCTCGCCGTCGCGCCCGAGCCCGCGGCGTCGTGACGCCTCAGCCCGCCGCGATCGCCTGTGCGGCGGCGTTGACGACGGCAGCGATCCGGCCGATGTCGCGCAGCTGCTGAGTCGTCAGGCCTTCCTTCTTCAGCAAGGCGTAGTGCGAAGCGACGCAGAAGTGGCACTTGCCGACGATCGACGCGGCGAGCGCGTAGGCCTCGAACTTCTTCTTCTCGACGCCGCCCGAGGTCGCGTACGCGTTCATGCGCAGCTCGGCGCGCTGCGTCTTCAGGTCCTCGTCACCGGCCATCTCGAGATAGGGATACCAGACGTTGTTCATTCCCATCAGCGCCGCCGCGGTGAGCGCCGCGTTCGCCTCGGCGGCGGGTGCGGCGGCACGGAAGGCTTCGATCAGCGGCTTGCTCTTGGCGGCGAACGCCGCCGCGAGCGCGACGCCGAGCGCGTCTTCCGGCGCCAGGCTCGATCGCGCGATGACGCCGTCGAGGTTGAGGCGGATGTCCTTCGCGTAGTCGGGGATCTGTTCCTTGATCGAGGCGAGGAATTCCATCGTTGTTCTCCTGAAATGCGGGGGCAAAGAGGCCGAGAAAAAGCCCGCCGGAGCGGGCTTGGTCGGAACGCAGCGACGCTGGGCTCAGAGCGTCTGGCCGCCGACCGTGCGGTTGCACGGGCACAGCTCGTCGGTCTGCAGGCCGTCGAGGATGCGCAGCACTTCCTCGGGATTGCGGCCGACGTTGAGGTTGTTCACGCTGACGTGCTGGATCGTGTTGTCGGGGTCGACGATGAACGTCGCGCGCAGCGCCACGCCTTCGGCCTTGTCGCGGATGCCGAGCTGGTCGACGAGCGAGCCCTTCGAGTCGCCGAAGCTCCAGTGACCAAGCTTCGAGAGATCCTTATGATCGCGCCGCCAGCCGAGCTTGGAGAACTCGTTATCGGTCGAGCCGCCGAGCAGGACGGCATCGCGCTCCTCGAACTGCGAAGCCAGCTTGTCGAAGCCGACGATCTCGGTCGGGCAGACGAAGGTGAAGTCCTTCGGCCAGAAGTAGATGACCTTCCACTTGCCCGGGAAGCTGGTCGCGGTGATGGTCTCGAACGCCGAGACGCCGTTTTCCTCGTGCTGGTTGAAGCCGGGCTTGACGCCGATGACGCTGAAGGCTTCGAGCTTGTCGCCAATGGTTTTCATGGGGTTCCTGTCAGTTGATCGATGCGCCGGGAGGCGCGACAGGACCGAGATTAGGCTATCTACTCATGCTATCCGATTGAAAACAACTAAGTTGACGATTGCCCGGCCGGCGCGCCGCTAGCGCAGGTCGCCAGCGAGGCTGGCCAGCGTCTCCTGGCCGATGTCGGTGTGCGCCGGGTAGTTCGTGTGGTCGCAGCCGAGGCGAACGCTGGCACCTGCGCGGACGGCAGCGCGCGCTGCCGCGGCGACCTCGAAGCGCAGGAAGTGGACCGCCGAGGTCTTCTCGTCGTTCTCGCGGTCGAGGTCCTCGTCGGCGATCGCATAGACGCGAGCGTGGCCCTCGACCTCGACGAAGACGCGATCCTCGACGCCGATGAGGCGACCCAACTCTCTCTTCCTCTCGTTCGGATCCGGGTATTCGATCAGCATCGTCGCCTTCCAGTTCGTGCCGTCGGGAACGAGCGCGGCGTAGGCCTCGATCTCGCTCTCGATGCCGGCCTCGTCGAAGATCTTCTCGATGTGCAGCATCTCCTGGATCTGGCGCCGGATCGTCGTCTCGTCCTCGAACTGCACGCTGAGGTGCTCGCCGAGGCGCACCGTGCGGAGCTTGCGATGCGCGATCACCTCGGCCTGGTTGGCCTTGCGCACCTTGGCATAGGCCTCGAGGGTTAGCAGGCTCGATCGGGTGATGGCCACGGCTACTCCAGTCCGTACGCCTGGCGCAGCAGGCTGAGAGGATGGCGCAGCGGCACCGGCGCGGCACCTTCGTTGGCCATTCCCTGCGCGATGTGGTGGCCGGCGAGCGCGCAATCCGAGCTGATGAAGTCCGGCGCCGGCGCGGCCATCGCCTTGAACACCGGGCGGCCGATCTTCATCGCCAGCGGATGGGTCTCGGTCTTGACGCCGTAGGTGCCGGCGTGGCCCGAGCAGCGCTCGACGGTGGTGAGTTCGACGGTCACGGTCTTGCCGATGAGCCTGAACATCTCCTCGGTCTTGCGGCCGATCTTCTGGACCCGGCCATGGCATGGCACGTGGTAGCTCACCTTGCCGAGCGGCTGCGTGAAGTCGGTCCTGAGCAGGCCGTCGCGGAAGCGCGCGACGAAGTACTCGAACGGATCGAACATCGCCTCCTGCACCGCCTTCACGTCGGCGTCTTCGGGAAACATCAGCGGCAGCTCCTGCTTGAACATCAGCGTGCACGACGGGATCGCGGTCAGGATCGCGAATCCCTCGCGCGCGTACCGGGCGAGCACCGGAATGTTCTTCGCCTTCAGCTTCGCCACGCCCTCGAGGTCGCCGAGCTCGAGCTTGGGCATGCCGCAGCAGCTCTCCTTCTCGACCACCTCGTAGGCGATCTCGTTGTGCTCGAGCACGGCGACCAGATCGCGGCCGATGCCGGGCTCGTTGTAATTGACGATGCAGGTCGAGAACAGCGCGACCTTGCCCGGGCTGCGTTCGCCATCGACGACCTTGCCGTGCCCCTTCTTCGCGACCGAGCCGCGAAAGCGCCGCGTCGCCAGCCGCGGCAGCCACGCGTCGGGGTGGACGTCGAGCGCGGCGTCGAGGAGCTTGCGCACCGGCCTGGTCCGGTTCGCCGCGTTGACCGCCTGGACGACGATCGGGATGCCGGCGAGCTGGCCGTGCACGTCGGTCGACGCGAGCAGCCGGGCGGCCGCACCGACCTCGCCCTTGCCGAAGCGGATCGCCTTCGCGCGAAGCATGAGGTGCGGGAAGTCGACGTTCCACGGGTGCGGCGGAACGTACGGGCACTTGGTCATGTAGCACAGGTCGCACAGGTAGCACTGCTCGACGACCTTGGCGTAATCCTTCTTGTCGACGCCGTGCACCTCGCCATCGGCGGTGGCGTCGATCAGGTCGAACAACGTCGGGAACGACTGGCACAGGCTCACGCAGCGCCGGCAGCCATGGCAGATGTCGAAGACACGCTCCATCTCGGCGAAGGCCTTGCCCTCGTCGCGATAGTCGGGGCCGCGCCAGTCGATCGGATGCCGGGTCGGTGCCTCGAGATTGCCTTCGCGCAGCGTCATCGTCACTCCATCAACGAACAAGGGCCGCGCGGGCCCTTGTTCGGGTTGCGGTCGATCGCGCCCTCAGTCGACCAGCGCGTCGAGCGCCTTCTGGTAGCGATTGGCATGCGAGCGCTCGGCCTTGGCGAGCGTCTCGAACCAGTCGGCGACCTCGTCGAAGCCTTCCTCGCGCGCCATCTTGGCCATGCCGGGGTACATGTCGGTGTACTCGTGGGTCTCGCCGGCGACGGCGGCCATCAGGTTCTGCCGGCTCGTGCCGATCGGCAGGCCCGTCGCCGGATCGCCGACGCCCTGCTCGAGGAACTCGAGGTGGCCGTGGGCATGGCCGGTCTCGCCCTCGGCGGTCGAGCGGAACAACGCGGCGACGTCGTTCTGGCCTTCGATGTCGGCCTTGTTCGCGAAGTAGAGGTAGCGGCGATTGGCCTGCGATTCGCCGGCGAACGCATCGCGCAGGCTCTGTTCGGTCTTCGATCCTTTCAATGCCATCTCGATCTCCTGGTTGACCGCGGACCGGCGCGAAAGAGCGCCGCCATCGCCCGACGCTAGCGCGTTCGCAGTGCGCCAGCAATACTTCGCATCAATTCGCCGGATCGATGCCGGCTATGCCCGTCGCACCGAGGGCGGCATCCGCGCTCGGTTTGCTAGACTTGCGCTTGCAGTGGGGGGGTAGCTCAGCTGGGAGAGCGTCGCGTTCGCAATGCGAAGGTCGGGAGTTCGATCCTCCTCCTCTCCACCACTTGACCAGTAGCAACCTGGATCGCTTCGCGGGCGACGTGGACGGGTTCAGGCCCGGCTGACGAGGCCGTTCTTGCGCAGCGAGGCCAGCAGGTCCTTGCCGCCGCCATCGAGCTTGTGCTTCTTCGCCACCGCGTCGAGGGCCTTCATCTTGGCCGAGTCGTTCTGCGACAGCGCCGGGGCCAGTTTCTTGGCCTCCTCGAGCGGGATGCCCATTGCTTCGGCGATCTTGACGAAGTTGAACTGGACCTGCAGCAGCGAGATCGCGATGTAGTCCTGCCGCAACTGCTGCGCCGCGCTGCGCATGTCGGCAACCTGCTCGTCCACGCGCTGGCGTTCGCGCGCGTAGATCGTCTTGAAGTCCGCGCTCGGCTGCATCTGGGCGAGCTGCTTGTCGAAGTCTGCGAGGACGGACTGCGCATCCTGGATCCACTCCGGCGCCATGCCGTCGGACTCGGAAGCGCCTTTGCGTTGCGAGGCGAGCGCATCGCCGTCTAGCTTCTTGGCGGCGGCCCGGGCCTCGGTTGAGCACTTTTCCATCGCCACGCCCAGCGCCTCGACCATCTTCACGTCCGAGGCCACCTTGGCACGCACCGAGGCCCAGGCCGCTTCGAGCAAGCCGCCGTGCTTCACGGTCTCCTTGAACGCGCGCTCGGCCTTGGCCAGCGAGTGGTCGGCCTTCTGCACGCCGTGGGCCAGATCCTTCCTCGCCGCCCCCAGGCCGTGGACCCAGCGGGCAGCGGCGTCCTTGGAGCCGGCCAGGTCAGGGTTGTCGGCGAAATCGGCGAGCATGCCGATGACCTCGTTGACGCTGGTGACGATATCGCCGATCTCGACCGTGAAGGCACGCAGCGCGCGCGACTCGAAGTCGATGAGGGCGGTGTCGTGTCGATCCACCGCCGCGTCGAGCTTGCGGTGCGCCTTGTCCAGCTGGGGCTGGACCTTCTTGTAGCGTTCCATCAACGGCTTGACCTGCACCTCGAGCAGATCGTCGAGCTCTTTCTTGGCTGCGTCGTCCTTGGGGCTGCCCATGCGAATCCTCCGGCTGGCGGCAATCTACCTCCTGCGTCCCTCCCCTGCAACGGCAGGGGGGCCGCGTGTCAGATACCCATCTTGCTGACCTTTTCCATCAGCTCATTGAGGACGACCGCGACCCGCGGGTGCGAGACCTCGAATTGAAGGACCGACGCATTCAGGCGCTCGCCGAGTTTCTGGTGGGTCGGGGCATCGCCGGCTTTGCGCAGCGTCGCCTCGAGGTCCTCGATCAGGCTCCCGAGCTGTTGCCGGCTTTGATCGTCGACGTCGAGGGCGCCGATCTGCGAACGAAGCTCTCGCATCGATTCGTCGAGACGTTTCGTATCGGTCATGTCGTTCCTCTGGTGGGAGTCCGTGGACCCGGAGGCCCTTGCCGGCGCGCGCCTGCACGGCCCGCATCGCCGCAGTCGCGGTTCGTGCCCCGATCGTAGTTCAGGCAGCCGCGCTCGCGAGGGCCACGCGTTCGCGCTCCACGGTCCACGCCGGTCAGCACCCAGCGATCGGTTCGAGCGCGGCGTCGCGTGCCACACCATCGTGAAAACCGGAACTTCGTGTTCACGCAGTACCGCCATCGCTGAGGCACGCCGCCGTTCTTCAGCCCTCGATCCAGGACCGCGGTCGAGACCGCGGCGCAGGACAAAACCGCTGGCACCCCTGCGGGGATTTCCGCATTTGCGCAGGCGCTGCGGCAGGCACGATCGCGGCTTGCGCCACGTTCCGCACACGCCATGCGTCTCCATGCCCTGCCCTTCGCGTTCCTGCTCGCTTTCTGCGCGGGAGCGAGCGCGCAGGAGATCACGGTGCGGGTCGAGCGCCACGGCGAGTCGGTGGTGGTCGACGTCGAGGCGCACGTTCCGGGCGCCCTGCGCGAAGCCTGGGCCGTCTTCACCGACTACGACAACATGGCGTCGTTCATCAGCAACCTGACCGCGAGCAAGGTGCTCGATCGCAAGGCCGACGTGCTCGAGGTGATGCAGTCCGGGCGCACCAAGGTCGGCTTCCTGACCTTCGGCTTCGAGGCGGTGCGCTCGGTCGAGCTGGTGCCGATGCACGAGATCAAGTCGAGCTTCGTCAGCGGCGACTTCAAGTCGTACACGTCGACGACGTCGCTGGCGCCGTCAGGCCAGGGCACGCGCATCCGCCACCACGGCGAATACGTTCCCAAGAAGTGGCTGCCGCCGCTGATCGGGCCGGCGGTGATCGAGCGCGAGACGAGGAAGCAGTATCAGGAGTTCGCCGCCGAGATCGAGCGGCGCAGCGCCGCGGCACCCCGCTGACCGGTCGAATCGGGCGTTCCAACGGTTGCGTTACACGCAATCGCTTGCAACATCGATCCATGCGTCACAAGGGCCGCCGGTACGATCGCCGCACCATGGACGTGTCGTTACGACGCCAGCTCGTGGCCGCCCTGGCGGCCACCCTCACTGCCTGCGGCGGCGGCGACGACACCAGCCGGCTGTCGGGCAGCAAGGTCATCGATTCGTCGAACTCGCCGCAGCCTCCGCCGCCCGCGCCCCCGCCTGCTCCCGCTCCCGCTCCACCCCCGCCCGCGCCGACGCCCGGCCCGGGCGATCCGATCGTCACCTCGTATTCGGCCGCCGCATCGGGGGTCACCCCCGCGCTCGAGGGGGGCAGCATAGCCCACGGCGGCGACGGCGCCTTGTGGTTCAGCGGCGGCTTCGTTCCCAACCAGATTGGCCGCATGTCGAGTGCCGGTGCGGTGAGCTACCCGGTCACCCGCGCCGCCGGCCTGGTGTCGTTCAATCCCGGGCCGCTGACGCGCGGGCCCGACGGCAACATCTGGTTCGCCGATCCGCTCGCCGGCATCAACATCGCCGGCACCATCGGAACGGTCGACGTCGTCACCAAGGTCGCGAGCGAGTTCTCGACGCCGCTGATGAAGACGACGATCCAGATCAGCGAGCGCACCTCGCAGGACCAGAAGTGCGACACGCAGACCGCGGTCTGCACGCCGATCGCGACCGGAACGTGCGTCCCCGATCCGGCGCGCGCGGCGGTGCCCGGCATCCCGGCGTCGGGCGCGACACCCGCGGTGCCCCCGATCCCGGCCTATCTCGGTACCACTTGCCGCACGGTGACCACCGGCCCGACGCTCGTCGCCGCCTGCACGCCGGCCGCGCCCGTGCTCGCCAACGGCTACACGACGACGACCTGCCCGACGACCACGATCGGCCCGAACAGCGTCATCGCCTGCACGCTCGAAGACCCGGTAGCGGCCAACAGCTTCATCCGCATCGTCTGCACCGGCATCACGCCGGGTTCGCAGGCCTACAAGATCACGGCGGGACCCGACGGCAATCTCTGGTTCACCGAATACAACGGCACCCGGATCGGCAAGTTCGACGTCACGACCAAGCTCGCCACCGAGTACGGCCCGCTGCAGGCGCCGGCGACCGCGATCGCCGCCGGCCCCGACGGCAACCTCTGGTTCTCCGAGCGCAGTGCCGACGGCTCGACCTCCGTCCTCGGCCGGATCACGCCGGCCGGCGCGATCACCGAGTACACGACGACGCCGGTGCCCGGCTCCATCGCCGCCCTGTCCGGCGGCGCCGACGGCAAGGTCTGGTTCGTCAAGGACGGCTCCGGCGGCCCCGCCGTCGGCCGGATCGATCCGGCGACCGGCGCCTTCACGACCTTCATGGGCGGCCTGAATGGCGCGTTCACGCTGTTCGGCGGGATCGCCCTCGGCGGCGACGGCAACGTCTGGTTCACCAGCTATTTCGATGGCCTGATCGGCCGCGTCACGCCCGCGGGCGTCATCACCGAGTTCACCGGCGTCGCGCCGAACGCCCAGCTCAACGCCATCACGGCGGGGCCGCAGATCGCCGGCTCGAACACGCTTTGGGTCACCGACCCGACCAACAAGAGCATCGCCAAATTCACCCTGCGCTGAAATCAGCCGCGGGGCCGGCGCCGAGCGGCGTCAGAAATTGCGCTTCATGTAGATGCCGAGCGAGCCCTTGCGAAGGCGCATGGTCAGCTTGTCGTCGCCTCCGAGGCGAAACCCGAGGCCCTGGTTCAGGAAGACCTGCGACGGCGCCGGCTTCCATTCGATGCCGACCTTGCTGACGTACGGCGTCGCCGTTTCCGAGGCCAGCGCACGCTCGAGCAGGCTGCTCGCAGGCGCCGGGCCGGCGCTGACGCTGCGCAGCCCGAACGTCAGCGCCGGCAGCATCGTCCCGGCCGGGGCGGCGCCATCGAAGTGCGCGTCCAGCGGGCGCGCACCGGTCACGGGTTGCTCGAAGCGCATGCCGAGGTCGAGCGCGCCGCGCGTCAGCGACACGCGATAGCCGCCGTCGGCGACCTCACCGGCCGCCGCCCAGCGAACCGGCGCCGGCGCGGCAACGCGCCCCGCCTCCGCGAGCGCCGGCAACGCCGCGGCCGGCTCGCCCGCAGCGGCAGTGTCTGCGGTCGCCAGCAGACAGATCAGACAGCAGAGCGGCGTACTCGACATCGAAGACGGCAGACGGTGGTTGGTGCAGAACACTATGCCGCGCATCTCGGGCGGCGAAGTCGGCGGCCCTCGCCGACACGGGTGAGAGATCTTCCGCGCACCCGGTAGGAAGCGACCGACTCCGGACCCCTCGGCCATGGGGGTTCGGCAGATGGACGGTCGGGCCGGGCACAGGCACTGCCAGTGGAATTTCGAAGCAGTTCGAGCGGAGATCCGGCAACGGATGAAGCCCAGACGTGGATCCAGGAAGGTCGTGAGTTGGAACAGCGCCTGCTCGAAGCGGCGGAAGCGCTGCTCGCCCATCGCGGAACCGGCTTTGCGACGATTCCTTTCACCGGCCGGCTGCCGCCGCGATGCGTCGCGATCGGCGAGCTGTCGCGCATCCGCGAGATGCTGAAGCCGGTCTACGCCGACATCCAGACGTCGGCCTGAGGGCCGCTGGCGTCGAGCGGCGACCGCGCCGCTCGACGCACGCGCGGAAAGCCTGAGAATCGGCCTCCGGCTTCCTCCGACGCGCTGCATGGACCGACCGCCTTCTCCGCTGTTCCGGCAAGTCGCCATCGAGGCCGCGTCGGGCACGCAGATCGGCTCGGCCCTGACGACGCACTGGCGCGGCGTCGCCGTGTTCACGGTCGTCGCCTTCATGCTCCTCGCCGCGCTGATCGCCTTCGTCGCCCTCGTCGAGTATTCGCCGGTGCACCGCGTCGCCGCCTTCGTCGACGCCCGCGGCGGCCTGGTGCGCCTGAAGGCGCCGCTCGACGGCCGCGTCACGCGGCTGACTGTCAGCGACGGCGCGCTGGTGAAGAAGGGCGACCTGCTCGCCGTCATCGGCAGCGAGCGCCTGCGCGAGGAAGGCGGCGGCGAGCGCGCCGCGATGCGTCAGTCGCTCGAGGCCGAGAAGGCGACGATCGAGCGCGAGATCGAAGCCGCGCGCCAGGAGGCGGCCGTCAACCGGCTGATGCTCGAGCGCCGCCTGCACGGGCTGCGCGAGGAGCGCGAGACGCTGCGCACCGACATCCGATCGGGCGAACGGCTGCTCGCCAGCCTGGTCGCGCAGAGCGACCACGTCGCCTCGGCGGCGGCCGAGGGCTACCTGCCGCGCCAGCAGGCGGCGCAGAAGCGCGACGAGGTGACGGCGCAGGAAAGCCGCCTGGCGAGCGCACGCGGCGCGGCCGCGCGCATCGAACGAGACATCGAGACGAGCGAGGCCGAGCGGCGTCTCGTCGACGCGCGCCTCACCGGCGTGATCGAGAACCGGCAGCGCTCCAGCGGCGAGCTGAACCGGCTGCGCGTGCAAAGCGAGATGGACGCCGAGCAGGTCGTCCGCGCGCCGCAGGACGGCCGCATCTCGTTCGCTTCGCTCGCCCAGGGCCAGTCGGTCGAAGCGGGCCAGCCGCTCTTCACGATCGCGCCCCAGGACGACCCGCTCATCGTCAAGCTGCTGGTCGCCCCCGCGGCGGTTGCGTCGGTGCGCCCGGGAGTCGAGTTCAAGCTCGCCTTCCGCGCCTATCCGCAGGAGCGTTTCGGCCTGTTCCCGGCCCGGATCGAGAGCGTCAACGAGATCCCGTCGCTGCCCGGGGAGGTGCCGCAGGCGGCCGGCAGCAGCGAGCCGATGTTCGTCGCCGTCGCCTCGCTGCCGAGCGCATTGCGCGGTACCCATGGCGAGGTGCTGCAGCTCAAGCCGGGCATGCTGGCCGATGCGCTGGTGCCGATCGAGAGCCGAACGGTCCTGGCCTGGCTGCTCGACCCGATCCTGCGCGGCCTCAACGACAGCGTCGGCCGGGTCTCGCGCGGCACCGCCGGCACGGCCGAGCCGCGTCGCTGATGCTCAACCTCGGCCTCATCGGCAGGCGGCAGGTGCCGTTCGTCGCCGCCAACGATCTCAACGAATGCGGCCTGGCGTGCCTCGCGGCGATCAGCGGCTATTTCGAAGGCGAGCTGGGCCTGGTCGAGATCCGCCAGCTCGCCGTGCCGAGTGGCCGCGGCGAGACGATGCTCGAGTTGCGCAACCTCGCCGAGCGCATCGGCCTCGGCGCGCGCGGCGTCAAGGTCGGCGTCGACGCGCTCGCCCAGCTCGCCATGCCGGCGATCCTGCACTGGGACATGAATCACTTCGTCGTTCTCGAGCGGGTGACGAAGACCGGCATCGTCGTCATGGATCCCGCCGCCGGCCGCCTCGCCGTGCCGTGGGCGACGGTGAACACGTCGTTCACCGGCGTCGCGCTCGAGACGCGCGTGTCGCCCGCCTGGCGCAAGGCGCGCGGGCCGGCGCGCAAGGTCTCGCTGCTCGACTTCCTCGCGCCGCGCTCGCAATGGCGCAACGACATTGCCCTCGTCGCCGCGCTCTCGATCCTGATGGAAGTGCTGGTCCTGGTCGCGCCGCTGCAGATGCAGCTGTCGATCGACAGCGCGCTGCAGGGCAGCGACGGCCGGCTGGTGTGGGTGCTGGCGATCGGCTTCACGCTCGTCGTGCTGCTCCAGGCCGCGATCTCGGTCGTTCGCGCCTGGACGCTGGCGGTGTTCGGTGCGCGCGTCGGCTACGAGCTGAAGGACCGCTTCGTGCGCGCCTTGCACCGCAAGCCCGCGCGCTTCTTCCTCCGCCACCACAGCGCCGACGTGCTGAGCCGCAGCCGCTCGGTCGACACGATCCAGTCGCTCGTCACCGCGCAGCTGCTGCAGGCGCTGCTCGACGGCGTGATGTCGATCGCGATCGTCGTCGTCATGCTGCTCGCGGTGCCCTCGATGGCCGCGGTCGTGATCGTGTTCGCGGCGATCAACCTCGGCGCCACCGCGGGTCTGCGCCGCGCCGGGATCGACGTGTCGCGGCGCGGGCTGCGCGTCGCCGCCCAGGCCGATGCCTACTTCCTCGAGAACGCGCGTGCGGCCCGGGCCATCAAGCTGTTCGGCAAGGAGCTCGTCCGCACCAACGTCTGGCGCAACAAGTTCGTCGAGCTGACCAACCTCGGCCTCGCCGACGGGCGCCTGGCGATGTTCTCGACGCAGGCATCGCAGCTCACGAACGGCCTCGGCAACGTCGCCCTGATCGCGCTCGGCACCTACCTCGTGCTCGGCAACCAGATCACGCTCGGCACGATGATGATGTTCTTCCTGTTCCGCGCCTTCCTGGTCGAGCGCCTCAATCGCGCCGTGCTGTACGCGATGGAGCTGCGCCGCGTGCGCACCAACGCCGAGCGGATCGAGGAGGTGATGACCGACGATCCGGCGACCACCGACGCGGCGCACGAGCGGCCTTTCGTCGTCGCCGAAGGCGCCGGGGTCGGCATCGAAGTCAAGGACGTCTGGTTCCGCTACGGCAACGACAGCCCGTGGATCCTCAAGGGCGCTAACCTCACCGTCGAGCCGGGAGAGTCGGTCGCCATCACCGGGCCGTCGGGAAGCGGCAAGACGACGTTGCTCCACCTGATGATCGGCCTGCTCGAGCCGAGCCGCGGCGAAGTGCTCGTCAATGGCCGCGAGGTGAGGACCATCGCGTCTGCCGACCTGGCGCGCGTGATCGGCGTCGTCATGCAGGACGACATCCTGTTCCAGGGCTCGGTCGCCGACAACGTCTCGTTCTTCGACACGCCCGTCGACATGGCGCGCGTCGCGCGCGCCGCGCGCCAGGCCAACGTCGCCGCCGACATCGAGGCGATGCCGATGCAGTACCACTCGATGCTCGCCGAGGCCGCCGCCGACATCTCGGGCGGACAGAAGCAGCGCCTCTTCATCGCCCGCGCGCTCTATCACGCGCCACGCTTGCTCTTCCTCGACGAGGCGACCAGCCATCTCGACGCGGCCAGCGAGGCGCTCGTGTCGCGCGGCGTCGAAGCGCTGGACATGACGCGCGTGCTGGTCGCGCATCGGAAGGAGACGATCGCCATCGCCGACCGGGTCCTCGCGCTGGATCCGGCGAGCGGGCTCGTCCACGAGGTCGCAGCCGCGTCCACGGCCGAGCACGCCGTCGCGGCGCCGTTGTCCTGACGTCGGGCCTCGGGTCGGGTCTCCCCGGCCCGATCGGCGACGGCCGGCGCGGTGGCGCCTCAGCGCTTGCCGACCTCGCGCCAGCTCTTTTCGTTGACGTCGACGCCGAACTTCCTCGCCGCCGACTTGATGCGCTTCCACGCCTCGTTGCGCTCGGCGTCGCTGACACCCTCGACCTGATCGAAGCGGGCGATCGCGTTGCGCACATGGGTTGCGTTCTCGAGCGGTTCCTTGCGCTCCTTCGGGAAGGCGAACTTGTCCGAACCGATCGCGTTCCTGTGTTCGGCGTCGAGCTTGGTCATGGCAAGTCTCCGTCTGTCGTCCGATGGTCGGCAAGCGCCGTTCCCGTTTGCGCTGCGACGGCCCCGCGCGAGAGGCTAGGGGCGCGCGAAGAAGCGCCAGATCTCCGCGGTCGCGTCGAGCGCCGGTGACGGCGGGTCGAGAAAGCGCGCCAGGCGATCGCCGCCGGGCCAGGAGTGGCCGCCGCCGTCGATCGCGATCAGCTCGACGGCGCTGCTGGCCGCGCACGACAGGTAGCTCGTGCGCCGCAGCGCGCCGTTTTGCTCGACACGCGGGGTCTCGCCGCAACCGTCGTGACGGCGCCAGAACTCGATCGCCGACGCGACGCTGCGCACGTCGTGAACCGCGAACGCCTTCGCGCCCGGGCCGCCGTCGAACGGCAGGTTGCGATCGGCGCTGCCATGGATGATCAGGACCGGCACCGGCCGCGTCGGCCGGCAGCGATCGAGCGCGGTCATCTCGCCGGCGACGACGGCGATCGCGGCGAAGCGATCGGCCAGCGCGCAAGCGACCTCGAAGGCCATCATCCCGCCGTTCGAGATGCCGGTGGCGTAGATGCGCGCGCGGTCGATAACGACCGTCGCCGCGAGGTCGTCGAGCAGCGCGGCGACGAAGGCGATCTCGTCGATGCGCTGCTGCATCGCAGCGCCGCAGCAGGTGCCCGCGTTCCACGTGCGCAGCTTTCCAGCAATGCCGCCCGAGCCTTGCGGATAGACCGCGACGAAGCCCTCGGCCTCGCCCTCGGCGCTCATTCGCGTCTGCCGCCGCACCGAATCGGCCGAACCGCCGCCGCCGTGGAAGACGACGACGACCGGCAGCGGCCGGCCGCGATCGACGCCCTTCGGCCAGTCGATCTCGTAGCTCCGTTCGCGCGCGCCGACGCGCACCTGCCGCTCGATCGTTTCCGCGCCGGCGCCGCACGCCGCCGCGACGAGCACCGCCGCGACCCAGACGCGGCGAGCGCAGCCCGCTGTCGCGATCATTGCAAGGTCATCAGCGTCGCGTTGCCGCCGGCCGCCGCGGTGTTGACGCTCAGCGAGCGCTCGACGACGAGGCGCTCGAGCGGCACCGCCGTCTCGCCCGGCCGCAGCCCCTCGACGCCGACGATCGGGCCGGCGCGCGCGGCGACGATGCGGCCTATGCGAAGCAGCTCGTCGGCGCTGCCGTGGTGCAGGACGGCGTCGAAGCGCGCCGCGGACGCGGTCCAGTCGTCGACGAGATCGATCCGCGCGCGCACCGCGTCGGGAAGGCGCCCGCGCAGCGGCGCGGCCTCGCCCGGCCAGACGGCGTGGCTGCCCACCGCGAGGACGGCGGCGAGCTGGACCAGGCGATCGCCGTCGTCGCTGGCCAGGCAGAGGACGCGCTCTCTCGGGTGCAAGGTGTAGACGTTGCGCTCGCCGGTCGGGCCGGCGAGGAGCGAGGCGACGCCGACGCGCGACGCGGCTGCGAAGCGGGCGCAGAGCGCGGCGAGCCCATCCTGACCGCCGCTGTCGGCCCAGCGCTGCAGATCGACGAGCGTCGCCGGCGGGTCGTATGACGCGACAGCGTCGACGCTTCCCGCCGCGAGCGCGCGCGCCATCGCGTCGGCCGGCCGGCGCGCCAGCAGGCGGTAGAGATAGAGCGGCCCGCCCGCCTTCGGGCCGGTTCCCGACAAACCCTCGCCGCCGAACGGCTGGACGCCCACGACCGCGCCGACCATGTTGCGGTTGACGTAGACGTTGCCGACGTGCGCCCCGGCGACGACGCGCGCGATCGTCTCGTCGATGCGCGACTGCACGCCGAGCGTCAGGCCGTAGCCGGTCGCGTTGACCTCGTCGATCATCTTGCCGAGGTCGCGCCGCTTGTAGCGGACGACGTGCAGCACCGGGCCGAAGATCTCGCGATCGAGCTCGCCGAGGCGATCGAGCTCGATCAGCGTCGGCGTCACGAACGTGCCCCGCGCGGTGGCGCGGGGAGCAGCGCGACCGCTCTGGAACACGCGTCGGCCGCGAGAGCGCATTGCTTCGACGTGCGCCTCGATCGCCGCCTGCGCCTCGCCGTCGATCACCGGGCCGACGTCGACGGCGAGCTCGTCGGTCGCGCCGATCCGGCTCTCGGCCATCGCGCCCTTCAGCATCGCGACGATGCGCTCGGCGCCGTCTTCCTGCAGGCACAGCACGCGCAGGGCCGAGCAGCGCTGGCCGGCGCTGTCGAACGCCGAGGCGACCACGTCGTTCACCACCTGCTCGGCGAGCGCCGAGGAGTCGACCAGCATCGCGTTCTGGCCGCCGGTCTCGGCGATCAGCACCACGGCGCGCCCGCCGTCGCCCAGTCGTGCGGCGAGGCTCTTCTGGAGCAGCCGGGCGACGTCGGTCGAGCCGGTGAACATGACGCCCTGGACGCGCGCATCGGCGACGAGCGCGGCGCCGACCGTCTCGCCGCGACCGGGCAGCAGCTGCAGCGCCGAACGCGGCACGCCCGCGCGGTGCAGTCGCCGCACCATGTCGGTGGCGATCAGCGGTGTCTGCTCGGCGGGCTTGGCGAGCACGGGGTTGCCGGCGGCGAGCGCGGCGGCGACCTGGCCGGTGAAGATCGCGAGCGGGAAATTCCACGGGCTGATGCAGACGACGGGCCCGAGCGGCCCGACGTCGTCGCCGCCGAGATCATGGCGCGCCTGCGCCCCGTAGAAGCGGAGGAAGTCGACCGCCTCGCGCACTTCGGCGATGCCGTTCTGATAGGTCTTGCCCGCCTCGCGCGCGAGCAATCCGAGCAGGCGAGGCAGGTCGGCCTCGAGCGAATCGGCAGCACGTTCGAGCATCGCGGCGCGGTCCGCGGCCGGGGTCACCCCCCACGCCGCCGCGCCGGCGTTCGCGCTGGCGACCGCTTGCGCGACGTCGGCGAGCGTGGCGTCGCGGACGTGGCCGACGACGTCGTCGTGGTCGGCGGGATTGTGCAGGGCCTGCGCTTCTGCGCTCCCGGACACGTCGCCGGCATCGTTGTTCGCGTCGGCGGTCGCGAGCATCGGCGCGGCCGTCCACGTTTGCGCCCGGCATATCCGCAACGCGTCTGCAAGCAACGCGAGCTTGTCCTCGTTCGAGAGATCGAGGCCGCGCGAATTGCGCCGCGCGTCGCCGTAGATCTCGCGCGGCAGCGGGATCGCCGGATGGGGCGTGCCGATGACGCGCGGCCCGCCGCCGGATTCGGCGTCGCCGTCGGCGATGCGCTCGACCGTCGTCACCGGATCCTCGACGAGCTCGTCGATCGGCACCGAGGCATCGGCGATGCGGTTGACGAACGAGCTGTTGGACCCGTTCTCGAGCAGGCGGCGAACCAGGTAGGCGAGCAGCGTCTCGTGCGTGCCGACCGGCGCGTAGATGCGACACGGCCGGCCCAGCTTGCCCTCGGCGACGGAGCCGACGACCTGCTCGTAGAGCGGCTCGCCCATGCCGTGCAGGCACTGGAACTCGTACAGGTCGGGCGGCGCCGAAGCACCGCCGGCGAGCTCGTGGATCGCCGCCAGGGTGTGCGCGTTATGGGTCGCGAATTGCGCGAACACCGCGTCCGGCGCGGCAAGCAGGCGGCGCGCGCAGGCGAGGTAGGCGACGTCGGTGTACGCCTTTCTCGTGTAGACGGGATAGCCGTCGAGGCCGTCGACCTGGGCGCGCTTGATCTCGCTGTCCCAGTACGCGCCCTTGGCGAGGCGGACCATCAGGCGATGGCCGGAACGGCGCGCCAGATCGATCAGCGCGTCGATCACGAACGGGCATCGCTTCTGATAGGCCTGGACGACGAAGCCGATGCCGTCCCAGCCGGCGAGATCGGGCTCGAAGCACAGCCGTTCGAGCAGATCGAGCGAGAGCTCGAGGCGGTCGGCCTCTTCGGCGTCGATGCTGAAACCGATGTCGTGGCGGCGCGACCGGATCGCGAGTTGCTTCAACACCGGATAGAGCTCGGCGCCGACGCGCCCGACCTGGGCCCGGCAGTAGCGCGGATGCAGCGCCGAAAGCTTGAGCGAGATGCCCGGCCCGGCGTGGATACCGCGACCGGCCGACGCGCGGCCGATCGCGTCGATCGTTTCCTCGTAGGCGCGTCGGTAGCGAGCTGCGTCTTCGGCGGTGAGCGCGGCCTCGCCGAGCATGTCGTAGGAATAGCAGAAGCCCTGCGCTTCGCGTGGTCGCGCGTGAGCGAGCGCTTCGGCGATCGTCTCGCCGGTGACGAACTGCTCGCCCATCAAACGCATCGCCCGATCGACGCTCTTTCGGATCAGCGGCTCGCCGCCCTTGCCGACGAGTCGCGCCAGCGCGCTCGACAGGCCCGACTCGCTGTGGGTCGCGACCAGCTTGCCGGTGAGAAGCAGCGCCCAGGTCGCGGCGTTGACGAACAGCGAGGGGCTCCGGCCGAGGTGCTCGTGCCACTGGCCGGTGCTGATCTTGTCGCGGATGAGGGCGTCGCGCGTCGCCGGATCGGGAATGCGCAGCAGGGCCTCGGCGAGGCACATCAGCGCCACGCCTTCCTGCGACGAGAGCGAGTATTCCTGTAGAAGGCCCTGCACCAATCCTTCGCGACCGGCCGCGCTCTTGCGATCGCGCAACGTCTGCGCGAGGCGCCGGGCGAGCGCCTGCGCGGCGGCGGCGGTCGGCGGCGGCAGGCGCGCCTCGTCGACGAGCGGCGGAACCGCCTCCGGTTCGGGGCGCCGGTACGCCGCGGTGATCGCGGCACGCAGCGGCGATCGCGTTGACCGAAGTCCGAGGTCGTCGTGCAACGCCACGTCAGGCCTCGCGCGACGACGACGCGCAGTGGACGAGCATCGCCGCGGCGAGATCCTCGAGCGCGCTGCCGACCGATTTGAAGACGGTGCGATTCCCGTCTGCAACGCAGCGGCCATCGCAGCGGCCGCGTGCGAGTTCGGCGAGCGTGCCGATCGCGCCGACTTCGACGATGCCGCGCGCGATCGGCCCGATCAGGTCGCCGCTCTTGGTCGCGGCATCGTCGCTGTCGACGAACAGTGCAGCGCCAGCGAAGCAGGCATCGTCGGCTTCGCGCATCGCCGGCGCGAACGAGCCGATGAGGTCGAGGTGGCTGCCGGGCCGAAGCCAGCGGCCGAAGACGACGGGCTCGCGCGCGAGGGTCGCGCAGTCGACGATGTCGGCGTCGGCGACGGCCGCCTCGACGCTCGCCGCGGCGCGCGCCTCGAAGCCCTGCGCCGCGAGCTCGCCGACGAGCGCCGCGGCGCGTGCCGGCGACCTCGCCCACACCGTGACGCTTTCGATCGGCCGGACCGCGCGATGCGCTGCCGGCAGCAGGCGGGCGATGCGGCCGGCGCCGATCAGCGCCAGTCGACGTGCGCCTTCGGGCGCGAGCCATGAGGCCGCAAGCGCCGCCGTCGCCGCCGTGCGTCGCGCCGTGATCTCGTCGCCGTCGATCCAGGCGAGCGGGACACCGGTGCTCGCGTCGTAGAGGACGTACGTCGAGTGCAGGCCGGGCAATCCGCGCGCGGCATTGCCCGGCGCGATGTTGACCACCTTGACGCCGTAGCAGTCGTCCTGCCACGCCGGCATGACGAGCGACGTCACCGGATCGCCGCCGCTACCGCGCAGCTCCAGCACCTGTCGCGGCGGCTGTTCGCAGCCGTGCGCGAACATCGCCCTCAAGGCGTCGATCAGGGGCGCGAACGCCAGCTGCTCGCGAGTCTCGGCCGCGCTGTAGAACCTCATGCCTGGATTCGCCCCAAGTGGTCAGAAGCCGACCGACGCTGCCAGGCCGACGGTCCAGTTCCGCCCCGGAGCCGGCTCGAAAAAGCGCGAGTTGCCCTCGTTGACGATCACCGAACCGGCATAGCGGCGCGCGAGCAGGTTATCGACGCGCGCGAAGCCGGTGAGATCGACGCCGCCGACGCGCGCGACGTAGCCGACGTTGGCGTTGACGATCGCGAATCCCGAGGCGGCATCGGAATTCGCGTCGTTGACCCAGACCCGGCTCAGCGCGCGCGCCTCGACGCCGCCGCGCCAGCCGCTCGGCGGCGCCCAGGCGATGGCGCCGTACAGCGAATCGCGCGCGATCCCGGGGATGCGGTTGTCGGCCGGGATGGTCAGATTGGGCACCGGGCAAGGCGTCACCGTGCAGGTCGCGAACGTGTCGCGGTAGCGCGCGTCGAGCCAGGTGTAGGCGAGCTGCGCGCGCAGGTTCTCGCGCAGGTCGCGGCTCCATGCCGCCTCGAGGCCGCGCCGCCGCGTCGAGCCGACGTTCTGGAACGTCGATCGGCCGCCGACGTTGCTGAGCGTTGCGATTTCGTTCGAGGTGCGGGTCTCGAACAGCGCGACGTTGACGTCGCCCCAGTCGTTCCTCGTCTTGACGCCGAGCTCGTAGCTGTCGCTCTTGGCGGGGCCCAACGCGAGGTTGAGGCCGGTCAGGCCGTTCGGCCGGTAGGCGAGCTCGTTGAGGGTCGGCGTCTCGAAGCCGCGGCCGGCGGTGGCGTAGACATGGAGCGCCGGCGTCGCCGCGAACATCAGGCCGACGACCGGCAGCGTCGCGCTGAAGCGCAGGCTGCCGCTGTCGTCGGGGTTGGGGCCGACGACGTACTGATCCGCCGACTTGAAGCGCACGCTGCTGTGGCGCAGGCCCGCATGCAGCGTCCAGCGCGGCACGAACTGCCACGAGCCCTGCACGTACTGGTCGAAGTTGGCAACGTCGTTGTTCTCGTCGCGGCGCAGCGGACCCCGGACGCCGAGGCTCGTGCCGATGAAGTTCTGGTAGCCGAAGCGATGCTCCTCGAGGGCGTCGTAGGCGACGCCGGCGACGAGCGTCACGGGCGCGTCGGCCAGGCGCGTCTTCGCGGTCCAGCGCAGGTCGGTGCCGCTGTAGTCGCGGCCGAGGGCGATCACGCCGCCGGGATGGAGCGGGCTGGCCTGCGGCCCGACCGGGATCGCCTGGAACTGCTCGGTGTTGCGGTGGCCGCCGTAGACCAGCGCGCGCAGCGAGTGGACCGCGTCGATCTTCCGCTCGTAGACGAGGCCGAGCTGCGTCTGGTCGACCGTCTTCCTCGTGTCGAAGGTCGTCGCCACGGCATCGACGCTGCGCGGATCGGCGTCGAACCGGGCGCGCGTCAGGCCGAGCGGGTCCTGCGCCTTCGGCAGGGCAACGCTGTTGACGAGCAGCGTCCAGCGGTTGGCGTCGTCCCGCCAGGTGAGCTTGGCATTGCCGATGCTGCGCTCCGCGGCGCTGTGTTCGCGGTAGCCGTCGGTGCGGAACATGCTGCCGCTGACGACGTAGCCGAAGCCGCCGACGGCGCCGCTGGCCTTGGCGCCGAAGCGCAGCGACCCATAGCTGCCGGCGGCGACGCTTGCGCCCGGCGTCGGCGCGCCGCTGCCTTCTTCGGTGAACACCTGGATCACGCCGCCCGAGGAATTGCCGTACAGCGCCGAGAAGGGGCCGCGCAGGATCTCGATGCGGTCGGCCGAGCCGAGGTCGACGTTGGTGATCTGGCCCTGGCCGTCGGGCAGCGTCGCCGGGATGCCGTCGACATAGAGACGGACGCCGCGGATTCCGAAGGTCGAGCGCGCGCCGAAGCCGCGCACCGAGATCTGCACGTCCTGCGCATAGTTCTGCCGGTCGCGCGCGAGCAGGCCGGCGACGCCGCCGAGGCTCTCGGAAATGTTGATCTGCGGCCGGCCATCGCGAAGGGTGTCGACACCGATGCGGTCGATCGACGCGGGCAGGTCGAACGCCGGCTCCTCGGTCCGGGTCGCCGTCACCACCACCGGGGCAAGGCGAGCCTCACCGCCGGCGGTGGGGCTCTGGGCGCTGCCCGTGATCGGCCACGCGGCGAGGAGCAGCGCGGCCCAGGCCCAGGGCACGGCGCCAGCGCCGGCGGGCGCCGTCGGCGCTTGATGGAATTTCGACATGGCGACAGGATAGGCCCGAAGCGCATGCACCGGCATGGCGCGAGCATGTGCGGCGCCATTGCCGCGTCTGGGGTTTTCCCAAGGCGGGCCGAACGGCGGGGCGCGCATCATCGGCGGGACCCCGCCCTGCGCTTCGGCATCACGCCGACACCCGGGCGCAGATCATCGCAACGAAGGAGACATGGAACATGGCAGCAACGAGCGGCAAGGGACAAGGGCGGGTGGCGCTGATCACCGGCGGCATGGGCGGCCTGGGCGAAACGATCGCCACCAAGATGGTCGATGCCGGCTACAAGGTCATCGTCACCTATTCGCCCGGCAACACCAAGCACAAGGAGTGGGTCGCGGGCATGAAGGAGAACGGCTACGACATCCTCGCCGTCCAATGCGACGTCGCCGACATCGACTCGTGCACGCGCGCCGTCGGCGACGTGCAGGGCAAGATGGGCGCGATCGACATCCTGGTCAACAACGCCGGCATCACGCGCGACATGACCTTCAAGAAGATGGACAAGGTCAACTGGGACGCGGTCATGCGCACCAACCTCGACAGCCTGTTCAACATGAGCAAGCAGGTCGTCGACGGCATGGTCGAGCGCAACTGGGGCCGCGTCATCAACGTCTCTTCGGTGAACGGCTCGAAAGGCGCGTTCGGCCAGACCAACTACTCGGCGGCCAAGGCCGGCGTGCACGGCTTCACCAAGGCGCTCGCGCTCGAGGTCGCCAAGAAGGGCGTCACCGTCAACACGATCTCGCCCGGCTACATCGGCACGAAGATGGTGACGGCGATCCCGGAGGAGATCCTGAACACCAAGATCCTGCCGCAGATTCCGGTCGGCCGGCTCGGCAAACCCGAGGAAGTCGCCGGCCTCATCATCTACCTCGCGTCGGACGAGGCCGCATTCCTCACCGGCGCGAACATCGCCATCAACGGCGGCCAGCACATGCAATGACGCCCCGGCGTCGACAACAACGAGGAGCTCTCACATGATCAAGGCCGGGATCGACCAGGACGCACTCATCACCATGTTCGCCGAGGCGAGCTCCAAGCAGGGCGAGGCCCTGCGCAAGGCCGTCAGCGAGGCGACCCTGCGCGCGCTGCAGGGGCGGGAGCTGACGCTCGACAACATCAAGAAGGTCGTCAAGAACGTGGCCGAGGCGGCGTCGACCGGCATCGCCCGCAACCCGGCGCCGGCGATCGACGTCGAGGGGCTGCTCGGCAAGGCGCTCGGCGGCATCGATTCGGCGCTTCTCCAGGCGGTCGAGGCGAATCGCAAGGCGCTCGAGCAGTTCGTGAGCGGCGGCGTCTCGCTGACCGAGAAGCCGCTCAAGGAGGCCCTGGCCAACGTCGAGAAGATGGAGGACGTCTTCTTCGCCGCCATCACCAAGGCGAGCCAGTCGGCCGGGCCGTTGCAGGGACCATGGCAAGGCGCTCTCGACGCGATGAAGATGAAGGGCAGCGCAACCGGTGCGCAGGCGGCGCAGACCGTCGAGCAGCTGATGGGCCAGGCGCAGACGATGCTGCGCGACGGCCGCGCCTCCGGCATGCGCGCGGCGCAAGCGATGCTCGACAGCTACGCGGCCCTGGCGAGCGGCGTCCTGATCGGCATGTCCGAAGGATTGCAGGCCGGCACGAAGCGAAGCGGCGGAACGTCGGGCGGCGGTTCTACCGCCGCCGCTGCCACCGCCGCCCCGGCGGCGAAGAAGAGCGCTGCGCGCGGTCGCCGGCGCTGATCAGCCCGGCCGGCGCGTCGCCGCGATCGCCGCGACGACGCCGGCCACACGCGCCGTCGCCGCCGCGTCGGGACGGATCGGCCGGCCCCATTCGCGCTCGGTCTCGCCGCGGCCCTTGGTGGTCGCGTCGAAGCCGACCTTGCCGCCCAGGCCCGATACCGGCGAAGCGAAGTCGAGCGAATCGATCGGCGTGCGGTCGACCAGCACCGTGTCGCGAACCGGGTCCATCCGGGTCGTGATCGCCCAGATCACGTCGGGCCAGCTGCGGATGTCGACGTCGTCGTCGGTCACGACGATGAACTTCGTGTACATGAACTGACGCAGGAAGCTCCAGATGCCGAACATGACGCGCTTCGCGTGCCCGGGGTACTGCTTCCTGATGCTGACGATCGCCATCCGGTAGCTGCAGCCCTCGGGCGGCAGGTAGAAGTCGACGATCTCCGGAAACTGCTTTTGCAGGATCGGCACGAACACCTCGTTCAGCGCCACGCCGAGCACCGCCGGCTCGTCGGGCGGCTTGCCGGTGTAGGTCGAGTGATAAATAGGATCGTGGCGGTGCGTCATCCGCTCGATCTCGAAGACCGGAAACCAGTCGGGCTCGTTGTAATAGCCGGTGTGGTCGCCGAACGGGCCTTCCAGAGCGTGCAGGTAGCCGCCGATCTCGCGCGTCGCCACGCCGCGCTCGCTCGTCCCGGTGAAGCCGGCCGGAGCGATCGGAATGTGGCCTTCGAAGACGAACTCCGCGCTCGCCGGCACCTGAAGCAAGACGCCGGCGTCGCCGACGGCGCAGTCGGTCACCTCGGTCCGGCTGCCGCGCAACAGACCGGCGAACTGGTACTCCGAGAGCGTGTCTGGCACCGGGGTGACGGCGCCGAGCATCGTCGCCGGATCGGCACCGAGCGCGACCGCGAGCGGAAACGGCTGGCCCGGCCGAGCCGCCGCGAAGTCGCGGAAGTCGAGGGCGCCGCCCCGGTGGGCGAGCCAGCGCATGATCACCTGACGCCGGCCGATCACCTGCTGGCGGTAGATCCCCAGGTTCTGGCGCAGGCGCGCCCCGGGCCCGGCCTGCGGGCCGCGGGTGACGACGAGGCCCCACGTGATCAGGGGCCCCGCATCCTCGGGCCAGCAGGTCTGAACCGGCAAGCGGGCGAGGTCGATCTCGCCGAGGGGCACTTCGACCTCCCGACAGGCCGGCCGTGCCGCCGTGGCGGGGCGCATCGTCCACAGCGTCCGGGCCATTTGTAACAAGCGCCCGGCGTCGCGGAGGCCTTTTGGCGGCTCCGGCTCCTTGAGATTGGCGAGGACGATCCCGATGTCGCGCAGGCCGCCCACCTCGGTAGCGCCCATCGCCTTGGCGACCCGGGCTGTGGTTCCGAAGAGATTGGCGAGGACCGGAATCGTGTAACCGACCGGCTTTTCGAAAAGTAGTGCCGGACCACCCTGACGAAGGGTGAAGTCACCGACCGCTGTCATCTCGAGCCGCGTGGAGACTGGCTCTGCGACCCGCGCCAAGTCTCCTTCAGCCTCCAGAAACCGGAGGAAATGGCGCAAATCCGAATATTCCATACGAAATCGCTATAAGAGGAGCCCGGACAAGGGTTGACCAGGAATTAAAGCGATTCCTAGAATCGCGCCGTTTTCGCGGTCGGCTGCCTTCGGGCAGGGATTGGGCCGAGAGGCGGTTCTGCGGACATCGCGTCGGCTCGGACCGTCCGAATTATCGCCTTGCGCTGGCGTCCCCCGGACGGCCGGGCCGGGCGTCGAATGAAAGTGAGAAGCCATGACTTCATTGATGCAGGTCTGTTCGCTCGCCCGCTCCTGGCGGACCGCGGTCGCCCGCTCGGGAGCCGTCTTCCTGCGCGACGCGGGCCACGGCCTGCTCGAGGTGGGTCACAACTCGCTGGCCCTCCTGGGGCTGCTGATCGTCGGCCTGGCGATGTTCGCGTCGAGCCGCTCCGACGTCCGCCATGCCGTCGAGGCGCACACGCTCAACTGGCTGCAGGCTCGCCACGAGGCCCGGGTGCAGGCCGCGGTCGATCCGAACGCCGAGCCGGATCTGGGCGAGCCGGACGCGATCCTCCGCGCGACCGCTGCCGATCCGCGCGACTTGAGCCGGGCGCAGGCGTCGGTCGCGCTCTGGCTGTCGAGCCGATACCACGTGGCGCCGGAGCCGGTCAGCCGCCTGGTGCAGGAAGCGTGGACCGTCGGCGCGCTGGTCGACCTCGACCCGACGCTGATCCTCGCCGTGATGGCGGTCGAGTCGAGCTTCAACCCCTTCGCCCAGAGCCCCGTCGGGGCCCAGGGGCTCATGCAGGTCATGACCAAGATCCACGACGACAAGTACGAGGCGTTCGGCGGCAGCCACGCAGCGTTCGATCCGGTCACCAACCTGCGCGTCGGCGTCCAGGTGCTGAAGGAGTGCATCAGGCGCACCGGCAGCCTCGAGGCGGGGCTGCGTTCGTACGTCGGCGCCGGCAACTCCGGCGAGGATGGCGGCTATGCCGCCAAGGTGCTGGCCCAGCAGGGCATTCTTCGCCTGGTCGCGGGCGGCGGCAAGGTCCGCACGACGGCGGCCGCCACGCCGGCGCCGAAGTCGCGTCCGACCGCGGACGCGGCGCCGGCAGCGCCGGCGGAGGCGCCCGCGATCACCCCGGCGGATGTCGCGCCGGCGCCCGACAAGATTGCCTTCCTGCACTGATGCGCTGACACACGCCGGGTCGCGGCGGCGTCGCCGCGTGGGCGGCTCGCGCGCCGACCCGCTCCGCTACACTGGCATCGCCGTGCGACTGGCGATGCGGCTCCGCGAGGAGCCCGAGGTGGGCCACCACCGGGGAGCGCGGTCGGCACCTGCGTCGCTCGTGTCGGTCGAGCCGTTCGCCTGGGCCGCCCCGCGAGCCGTCGCATTCGATTCGCGCGGATTGCCCTGAAGGACGGCCCTCCATGTTCGATCGCATCACCTCCACGCTGGCTCATACCGATCCCGAGATCGCCGCAGCGATCGCGGCCGAGAACCGGCGCCAGGAAGAGCACATCGAGCTCATCGCCTCGGAGAACTACGCGTCGCCGGCGGTGATGGCAGCCCAAGGCAGCCAGCTCACCAACAAGTACGCCGAGGGCTACCCGGGCAAGCGCTACTACGGCGGCTGCGAGTTCGTCGACGTCGTCGAGCAGCTCGCCATCGACCGCGTCAAGAAGCTGTTCGGCGCGCACTACGCGAACGTGCAGGCCAACTCCGGCTCGCAGGCCAACCAGGCGGTGTTCTTCGGCCTGATCCAGCCCGGCGACACCATCATGGGCATGAGCCTCGCCGAAGGCGGCCACCTGACGCACGGGATGGCGCTCAACATGAGCGGCAAATGGTTCAAGGTCGTCAGCTACGGCCTCACCGCGGCCGAAGAGATCGACTACGACGCGATGGAGCGGCTCGCCCACGAGACGAAACCGAAGCTCATCATCGCCGGCGCATCGGCGTACAGCCTGAAGATCGACTTCGCGCGCTTCGCGCAAGTCGCCAAGGACGTCGGCGCCTGGTTCATGGTCGACATGGCGCACTACGCCGGGCTGATCGCCGCCGGCGTCTACCCGAACCCGCTGCCGCACGCCCACGTCGTCACCTCGACGACGCACAAGAGCTTGCGCGGGCCGCGCGGCGGCATCGTCCTGATGAACGACGAGGCGATCGCGAAGAAGATCAACAGCGCAATCTTCCCGGGCATCCAGGGCGGGCCGCTGATGCACGTGATCGCGGCCAAGGCGGTGGCGTTCCAGGAAGCGCTCGCGCCCGGATTCAAGACCTACCAGCAGCAGGTGGCGAAGAACGCCGTGGTCCTCGCCGAGACGCTGATCGAGCGCGGGCTGCGCATCGTCAGCGGCCGGACCGAGAGCCACCTCATGCTCGTCGACCTGCGCCCCAAGGGCATCACCGGCAAGGACGCCGAGGCGGTGCTGCAATCGGCACACATGACTTGCAACAAGAACGGCATCCCGAACGATCCGCAAAAGCCCATGGTCACGAGCGGCATCCGCCTCGGCACGCCGGCGCTGACGACGCGCGGCTTCGGCGAGGAAGAGACGCGCCAGACCGCCCACCTCATCGCCGACGTGCTCGATCGGCCGAACGACGAAGCGAACATCGCGGCGGTGCGCGCCAAGGTTGCGACGCTGACCAAGGACTTTCCCGTCTACAGGTAAGAAGGACAGCGGGGTCGCTTTGCGACCCCCTCAAGGTTGCTCTATGCGTTGTCCGTTCTGTTCGCACGAAGATACGCAGGTCGTCGAGACACGCGACTCCGACGAGGGCGACGTCGTGCGCCGCCGCCGCCGCTGCCAGAGCTGCGACAAGCGCTTCACGACCTACGAGCACGCCGAGATCGCACTGCCTTCGGTTGTCAAGAAGGACGGCACGCGCGCCGAGTTCGATCCGGCCAAGGTGCGCGCCTCCATGACCCTCGCCCTGCGCAAGCGCCCGGTGAGCGTCGAGCAGATCGACGCCGCGATCGAGCGCATCCAGGAGAAGCTGCTCAACAGCGGCGCGAAGGAAGTGCTGTCCGCGAAACTCGGCGAGCACGTCATGCGCGAGCTCAAGCGCATCGACAAGGTCGCCTACGTGC
>JBDTPG010000015.1:0-35274 GCA_039932815.1 Caldimonas sp. | reverse complement strand
GCCGCATCCTGGTGACGTTGCTGCACGAGATGGGCAAGCGCAACGCCAGGAAGGGGATCGCGAGCCTGTGCATCGGCGGTGGCATGGGGGTTGCAATGTGCGTGGAACGATGATCGCACGCAGCCCATGACCGACCGGAAGAAGATCGCCTGCGTGACGGGAGGAATGGGCGGCATTGGCACCTAGCTCTGCCAGAGACTCCACCACGACGGTCGAAAACAACCTGACCGGCCTCTTCAAGCGCCTCGGCACGCCGCAGGACATCGCTTCGATCGTCTCCTCGGTAGCGTCGGATGAATCCGGGTTCGCGATCGGGGCCGACTTCTCGGTGAACGGTGGCCTGCACATGGGCTGAGGCCCGAACGGGCGCGCGGATTGCTGTGTGACTTCCACTTTTCTCGAAGGCGAACCGCCATGGCCGATCAAGAACTCCCCAACCGCGAAGGGCAGACCGTCCCCGACGTGAGTTTTCGCATCCGCCGCAACGGCGAGTGGGCGACCGTGACCAGCGACGATCTGTTCCGCGCCAAGAACGTGATCGTCTTCTCGCTGCCCGGCGCGTTCACGCCGACCTGCTCGTCGACGCACCTGCCTCGCTACAACGAGCTGGCGCCCGTGTTTCGCGACCAGGGCATCGACTCGATCGTCTGCGTCGCCGTCAACGATCCGTTCGTGATGGAAGAGTGGGGCAAGGACCAGGAGGCCGAGAACGTCCTCCTCCTGCCCGACGGCAACGGCGCGTTCACCGAGGCGATGGGCCTGCTCGTCGACAAGAGCGACCTGAACTTCGGCAAGCGCTCGTGGCGCTACTCGATGCTCGTGCGCGACAGGAAGATCGAGAAGATGTTCCTCGAGCCGCAGAAGCCCGGCGACCCCTTCGAGGTGTCAGACGCCGACACCATGCTGCGCTACCTCGATCCGGAGGCCAAGGTGCCGGAACCGATCGCGATCCTGACGCGCGAGGGCTGCTCGTTCTGTGCCCAGGCCAAGAAGATGCTGAGCGAGGCGGGGTACGACTACGCCGAGGTGCCGCTGCCGCACACGATTCGCAGCAAGGCGCTCGGCGCGATCGCGAGAGCGCAGACGGTGCCGCAGGTGTTCGTCGGTGGACGGCTGATTGGCGGCTCCGAGGAGCTGGCGAAGTTTCTTCAGGGCGGCGGCTCCTTGGAGGGGGTGGCGCCACTCCTTCAATGAATTACCCCGTGAACCGGGGGATAGTGAAACGAGGTTTATGGCGCAGACTTCGCTATTCGTAACACACAACCGGCGCGATACGAGGCGTCTACCCGCCATGACCCGTCTCAGCTTTCCCTCCCTCTCCGGTGTTGCGCTTGCCGCGGCCTGCCTGTGCGCTCCGGCCCACGCCGAGCTCTGCGCCAACACAACGTTCATGGCACTTGCGTCGATCGATTGTGCAGGCTCCTTTGTCGGCAACATCAATGGCAACGCCTCGGAGATCACTTTTTTGAACACCGAGTTTGGCTCGACCTTTACATTCGCCGGCAAGAGCGACGACGCTGGCAACGGGCCGTTCACCGGTAACCCCGAGGTCAGTCTCGGTGGCACGCTGACTTTCGATAGCCCCATCTCCGGCCTGTTCGTGATCGGGCTCAAGGCTGCGAACAACTACAGCTATTACCTGTTCAATGCGGGTGCGCCGGTCAACTCGCTGACGTTCGACTCGACCGCGGGCGTCGCCGTCAATGCGCAGGGAATCCCCCAGGACTTGTCGCATGCCAACCTCTATACGGCGACCGTGCCAGTCCCCGAGCCGGAGACCTACGCCCTCATGATGGCTGGCCTTGCAGCCCTCGGCTTCGTCTCGCGCCGCCGCCGCCGCGCCTGACCCGTCCTTGCGTTAAGACAGGGCGCGCGGGCGCCCTGTTTTCATTGCGATGTGCAGATGAAGCGCTCCTGCGAGGGCCTTGCGTGTAAGTCGCCCGGCGCTCAGCGAAGAGTCGTTGTCGTCCCAAACGACGTTGATGATGGGCCGTTGGAGGCCTTGCGAATTTGCGACGCATCGACCCGCCCGAGCACCAGGGCTTCGGTATGGGGGCTCCTGAAGGGACAACGAGTCGTCCCGGCAGTTTGCTGCTCCCTCCGATGGCCCTATGGGGAAGTCCTCACCCCGCGATCGTCGTTCGCGCAGCCTCGCGCAGCGATGCCTCGCTGCCGTCCCAGCGCAAGCTCGCTGCCGGCGCGCCGACGCCCGTGAAATTGCGTCGCATCGAATCGAGGTAGATCGGGTCGTAGTGAACGACGAGCAGGTCGCGCACGACCTCGGCCGTTCGGCCGGCGCGCGCCGCTTCCTGCCAGGCATCGACGACGGCATGGCCGCGCAACGCGCGCAACGCGTCGAGGCGAGCGCAGAAGGCCTCGACATCGGCGACGAAGAAGTCGTAGTCGGCCATCAGCAGGGCGACGCGCTCGTCGAGCGGCAGCTCGAGCCACAGACAGGGCGAGGCGCGCATGCGCACGATCAGCGACTCGGGCACGCGCAGGTCGCCGATCTTCTTGCTCTCGCTCTCGACGAATACCGGCCCGGCCGGATCGAGGCGGCGCATCGCCTCCCACAGGCGCGTGTCGAACGCCTTCTGCGACGGCTGGGTGCTGCCGGGGACGAGGCCGAGCACCGAGCCGCGATGGTTGGCGAGCCGCTCGAGGTCGAGGACCTGTGCGCCCTCGGCGGCGAGCGCATCCAGCAGGCGGCTCTTGCCCGAACCGGTCGGCCCGCAGACGACGCGCCATGAGAGCCGCTCGGGCAGCGTCCCGAGCTGGGCGACGACGGCGCGGCGGAAGTCGCGGTACCCGCCTCCGAGCACGTGAACACGAAAGCCGATCTGCTCGAGCACCGTCGCCAGCGCGCCGCTGCGCTTGCCGCCGCGCCAGCAGTAGACGAGCGGCGTCCACTCGCGCGGCTTGTCGAGCACGTGCCGCTCGACGTGGGCGGCGACGTTGCGTGCCACCAGCGCCGCGCCGCGCTTCTTCGCCTCGAACGCCGACACCTGCTTGTACTCGGTGCCGATCGCCACGCGCTCGGCGTCGCCGAGCGAAGGCCAATTGACGGCACCGGGCAGTCGGTCCTCCGCGAACTCACCCTCCGACCGCGCGTCGATGATCGTGTCGAAGCGCCCGAGATCGACAATCGCCTCGATCGCGCTGACCCGGTTCAACGGCATTGGGATGAGACCCTCATGCCGCAGCCGGCCGGCCGCCGGGCCGCCCCAAGGCCGGCCGCGCCCCCTCGGGGGGCAGCGACCAACGGGAGCGTGGGGACTCAAACAATCGCGTCGAGCATCTCGGTCTCGATCTGCAGCTGCATCCGGTTCTGCTGCAGCGCCGAGCCGTCGATCAGGAAGGTGTCCTCGACGCGCTCGCCGAGGGTGGTGATCTTCGCGAGCTGCAGGTTGATGTCGTGCCGGGCGAGGACGCGCGAGATCGCGTAGAGCAGGCCTGAGCGATCGCTCGCCGACACGGCGAGCAGCCAGCGCTGCGCGCGCTCGTCGGGTCGGAGCGTCACGCGCGGCGTCACCGGGAACGACCGCACGCGGCGCGAGATCCGGCCGCGGCTCGGCTCGGGCAACGGCCCGGTCGCCTCGAGCGCGATCGCCAGCTGCGTCTCGACGTACGAGATCAAGTCGCGCAGGAGGGGCTCGACGTGCGGGCTGATGACGAGGAAGGTATCGAGCGCGTAGCCGATTGCCGTGGTGTGGACCTTGGCGTCCAGGATATTGAAGTTGGCGCTGTCGAAATAGCCGCAGGTCCGAGCGAACAGGTCCTGCTTGTCGGGCGCGTAGACGAGCACCTGCAGGCCGACGCCGAGCGGGCTGACACGCGCTCGCACGACCGGCTTCGCCGAATCGACCTTGTCGATCAGCGAGCGCGTGTGCCAGGCGATCTCGCTCGCGTCGTGGCGCGCGAAGTAGCTGAGCTCCAGCGTGCGCCAGAGCGGCACCTCGACCGTGCCGGGCAGCATCGCCAGGTTCAGGAGCAGGCGCGCTTCGAGCTTGGTCGCCTCGATCTCGGCGTCGAGGTTCGGCCGGGCGCCGCCGAGCGCGCGCAGCGTCAGGCGGTACAGGTCCTCGAGAAGCTTGCCTTTCCACGCGTTCCAGACCTTCGGGCTGGTGCCGCGAACGTCGGCGACGGTGAGCAGATAAAGCGCGGTGAGGTTCCGTTCGCTGCCGACCTTGGCGGCGAAATCGGCGATCACGTCGGGATCGGACAAGTCTTCCTTCTGGGCGACCCGCGACATCGTCAGATGCTCGGCGACGAGCCACTCGACCAGCCCCGCGTCCTCGCCGCTCAGGCCGTGGTCGCGGCAGAAGCGCCTCGACTCGCGCTGGCCGAGCTCGGAGTGGTCGCCGCCGCGGCCCTTGGCGATGTCGTGGAAGAGGGCGGCGATGTAGAGCACCCATGGCCGGTCGAAGGTCGAGGCCAGCTGCGAGCAGAACGGATACTCGTGGGCATGCTCCGGGATCAGGAAGCGGCGCACATTGCGCAGCACCATCAGGATGTGCTGGTCGACCGTGTACACGTGGAAGAGGTCGTGCTGCATCTGGCCGACGATGCGGCGGAACACCCACAGGTAGCGGCCGAGGACGCTGGTCTCGTTCATCAGGCGAAACGCGTGCGTCTGGCCGCCGGCAGCCTTCAGGATCTTCATGAAAATCTCGTGATTGGCCGGGTCGCGCCGGAACTTCGAGTCCATCAGGTGGCGCGCGTTGTAGAGCGCGCGCAGCGTCCGCGCCGAAAGTCCCTTGGGGCCGACCGTCTGCTGGTAGACGAGGAAGGTCTCGAGGATGGCGTGCGGATCGCGCTGGTAGAGGTCGTCGCTCGCCACCTCGAGCATGCCGCTGCGCTCGAGGAACTTGTCGGAGATCGGCCGCATCGGCGCGTCCTGCAGGCCGTTGATGCGCTCCTCGATGTTGAGCATCAGGATCTGGTTGAGCTGCGTCACCGCCTTGGCCGCCCAGTAATAGCGCCGCATCAGCCGCTCGGACGCGCGCTGGCCGCCGAGCGAGCGATAGCCGAAGCTTTCCGCGACGGCCGTCTGCAGGTCGAACACCAGCCGATCCTCGCGTCGGCCGGCGATCGCGTGAAGGCGGGCGCGGATCAGCTTCAGCATGCCTTCGTTGCGCTGCAGCTGGCGCACCTCGAAGGGCGTGATCAGGCCGTGCGCGGCGAGCTCCTGCCACTTGCGGCCGAAGCCGGCGGCGCGCGCGACCCAGATGACGGTCTGCAGGTCGCGCAGCCCGCCCGGGCTCTCCTTGCAGTTGGGCTCGAGCGAATACGGCGTGTTCTCGTACTTCTGGTGGCGCTGGCGCATCTCGAGCGTCTTGGCGCGCAGGAACGCCTTGGCGTCCATCGCCCGCGCGGTCGCGCCCTCGAAAGCCTTGAACATCTTGCGCGCGCCGCACAGGAAGCGCGCTTCCAGGAGCGCCGTCTGCACCGTGACGTCGGAGAGCGCCATCGCGACGCATTCGTCGACGGTGCGAACGCTCGAACCGATCTCGAGCCCGCAGTCCCAGCAGCCGGTGATGAAGCGCTCGGTCGCGGCGCCGCGCGCTTCGTCGTCAGCAGGCGTGGCCGACGGCAGCAGGACCAGGACGTCGACGTCGGAATAGGGGAAGAGCTCGCCGCGCCCATAGCCACCGACCGCGACGAGAGCGGCGTCGGCCGGCATGCCGGCCTCGCGCCAGAGCTCGCACACCGTCACGTCGACGTCGTCGGCCAACGCGCGGACGAGGCGTAGCGCGGCGCGCGCAGTCGGCCGCGCGGCCATGAAGCGCGCCAGCCGCTCGGCCTTGGCGACGCGAAAGCGCGCCCGCATCTCGCCCGGCACGAGCGGCGCCGCCGCGGCTTCGGCCGAGGCACCCGGTGCAGAAGGGACGATCTTTTCGCGCGTGTTCACACGGCGCCTGCCTTGGCCGCTAGGCGGCGACGAAAGCCGGCGGCGGCGGCGAGCCGGCCGAGAGCGTCATCACCTCGTAGCCGGTCGGCGTGACGAGCACGGTGTGCTCCCACTGCGCCGACAGCGACCGGTCGCGCGTGACGATGGTCCAGCCGTCACCGGCCTCGCGGATGTCGCGCTTGCCGGCGTTGATCATCGGCTCGATCGTGAACGTCATGCCGGCCTTGAGCTCGTCGAGCGTGCCGGGCTTGCCGTAGTGCAGGACCTGCGGGTCCTCGTGGAAGCGCTCGCCGATGCCGTGGCCGCAGAACTCGCGCACGATCGAGAAGCCCTGGCTCTCGGCAAAGAGCTGGATCGCGCTGCCGATGTCGCCGAGGCGAACCCCGGGCTTGACCTTGGCGATCCCCTTCCACATCGCGTCGTAGGTGATCTGGACCAGCCGCCTGGCCGCGATCGAGCCTTCGCCGACGATGAACATGCGGCTGGTGTCGCCATGCCAGCCGTCCTTGATGACGGTGACGTCGATGTTGACGATGTCGCCGTTCTTGAGCGGCCGGTCGTTCGGGATGCCGTGGCAGACCTGGTGATTGATCGAGGTGCAGATCGATTTCGGGTACGGCGTGTAGCCGGCTGGCGCGTAGTTGAGCGGCGCCGGCACCGCGTCCTGCTCGTGGACGATGTGGTCGTGCGCGATCTTGTCGATCGCCTCGGTAGTGACGCCGGCCTTGACGTGCGCCGTGAGCACGTCGAGCACCTCCGACGCCAGCCTGCCGGCGACGCGCATGGCGGCGATGTCGGCGTCGTTCTTGATGGTGATCGTCAT
Source organism: Caldimonas sp. (assembly GCA_039932815.1). Lineage (GTDB taxonomy): Bacteria > Pseudomonadota > Gammaproteobacteria > Burkholderiales > Burkholderiaceae_C > Schlegelella_A. The sequence goes on along the minus strand of JBDTPG010000015.1, from coordinate 28,540 downwards.
CGTCGAATTATCGCATCGGGGCCCTAGAATCACGGGTTTCCACCGGGGTCGCCCCACTGCCGAAAGGCGTGACGAAGCCCGTCTTCCGGACCCGCCGAGCGCCTTCGTGTGACGACCGAGCCCAAGCACCTCGCCCGCTTCGAAGGCGGCAACGCGTTGCCGGCGTTTCGCGCCGCCGCGCTGCTCGCCCGGCTCCAGGCCCGTATCGTCCGCGTCGGAGCCGTTGCCGCCCGCCACGTTCACTGGGTCTGGAGCGACGCTCCCCTCAGCCGCGCCGACACCGATCGCCTGCAGGCGCTGCTTCGCTACGGCGAGCCGGCGACTCCGGCCGGCGACGCCGCGAAGATGGTCGTCGCGCCCCGCCTCGGCACGATCTCGCCCTGGGCGTCGAAGGCGACCGACATCGCGCGCAATTGCGGTCTGGTCATGCACCGGATCGAACGCGTCACCGAGTATTCGCTGACGCTGCAGAAGCCTTTCATCGGCCGCGCAGCGCCGCTCGATGCCGGCGAGCGCGACGACGTCGCGGCGCTGCTGCACGACCGCATGACCGAGTGCGTGTTCTTCGACCCTGAGGACGCGCGCCACCTGTTCGACGAGCAGCCGGGGCGGCCGAGCGTGGCGATCGACGTCCTCGGCGGTGGCCGCGGCGCGCTCGAGGCCGCCAACCGCGATTTCGGCCTGGCCTTGTCCAGCGACGAGATCGACTACCTGCTCGACGCGTTCATCGGGCTCGGCCGCAACCCGAGCGACGTCGAGCTGATGATGTTCGCGCAGGCCAACAGCGAGCATTGCCGGCACAAGATCTTCAACGCGAGCTTCACGATCGACGGCGAGCCGCAGCCGCTCAGCATGTTCGGGATGATCCGCAACACCGAAGCGCTGGCGCCGCAGCGCACGGTCGTCGCCTACAGCGACAACGCGGCGGTGATGGAAGGCCACGAGGTCGAGCGTTGGCTGCCCGAGGGCTACACCAACGCGCCGCGCTACGCGGCGCGGCGCGAGCTCGTCCATGCGCTGATGAAGGTCGAGACGCACAACCACCCGACCGCGATCTCGCCGTTCCCCGGCGCCTCGACGGGTGCCGGCGGCGAGATCCGCGACGAAGGCGCGACCGGCCGCGGCTCGCGCCCCAAGGCCGGGCTCACCGGCTTCAGCGTCTCCAACCTGCACCTGCCCGGCCTGTCGGGCTTGTCCGGGCCCGACGCTCCCGAGCCGTGGGAGAAGGATCGCTACGGCAAGCCCGAGCACATCGCGAGCCCGCTGCAGATCATGCTCGACGGGCCGCTCGGCGGCGCGGCGTTCAACAACGAGTTCGGCCGGCCGAACCTGCTCGGCTATTTCCGTGTCTACGAGCAGACGGTCGGCGCCGAGCGGCGCGGCTACCACAAGCCGATCATGATCGCCGGTGGCCTCGGTGCGATCGCCGCGTCGCAGACGCACAAGATCGAGTTTCCGGCGGGGACCCTCCTCGTTCACCTCGGCGGGCCGGGCATGCGCATCGGCATGGGTGGCGGCGCGGCGAGCTCGATGGCCGCGGGCAGCAACGCCGCCCAGCTCGATTTCGATTCCGTGCAGCGCGGCAATCCCGAGATCCAGCGGCGCGCGCAGGAGGTCATCAACCATTGCGCCGCGCTCGGCGACTCCAATCCGATCCTGGCGATCCACGACGTCGGCGCCGGCGGCCTGTCGAACGCGTTTCCCGAGCTCGTCGACGGCGCCGGGCGCGGCGCGCGCTTCGATCTGCGCAAGGTGCCGGTCGAGGAGAGCGGCCTCGCACCGAAGGAGATCTGGTGCAACGAGAGCCAGGAGCGCTACGTGATGGCGGTGGCGAAGGACGCGCTGCCGGTGTTCGATGCGATGTGCGTTCGCGAGCGTTGCCCGTACGCCGTCGTCGGCGTCGCGACCGCTGAGCGCGAGCTCGTCGTCGGCGCGATCGATTTGCTCGGCGCGCCGTCGGCAAAAGGCGATCGGTCGGCACCGATCGACATGCCGATGGGCGTGCTCCTCGGCAAGCCGCCGAAGATGCATCGCGACGTGCGCCGGCGCCGCGTCGCGCTGTCGGCGCTCGACCTCGACGACGTCGATCTGAAGACGGTCGCGTTCGACGTCCTGCGCCATCCGACCGTCGCCAGCAAGCGCTTCCTCGTCACCATCGGCGACCGCACCGTCGGCGGCCTGTCGTGCCGCGACCCGATGGTCGGACCCTGGCAGGTGCCGGTCGCCGATTGCGCGATCACGCTCGCCGACTTCAGCGGCGTCGCCGGCGAGGCGATGGCGCTCGGCGAGCGGACGCCGCTCGCCGCCCTCGACGCGCCGGCATCGGGCCGGATGGCGGTCGGCGAGGCGATCACGAACCTGCTCGCCGCACCGATCGCGCTCGATCGCGTCAAGCTCAGCTGCAACTGGATGGCGGCGTGCAGCGACGATCCGGCCTCGCCCGGCGACGACGCGGCCCTGTACGACACCGTCGAGGCGATCGGCATGGAGCTCTGCCCGGCGCTCGGCATCGGCGTTCCGGTCGGCAAGGACAGCCTGTCGATGCGGACGCGCTGGCAGGACGAGGGCGACGCAGTGAAACAGGTGACGGCGCCGGTGAGCCTGGTCGTCACCGCGTTCGCGAGCATCGACGACGTCCGCCCGCATTCGACGCCGCAGCTGCAGCCCGGCGACACGACGCTCGTGCTCGTCGATCTCGGCCGCGGCCGCATGCGCATGGGCGGCTCGATGCTCGCTCAGGTCACCGGGCAGTTCGGCGCGGAGGTGCCCGACCTGGACGACTCGCAATTGCTGAAGTCGCTCGTCGATGCGATCACGCAGCTGCGCGCTGCCGGGCTCGTCCTCGCGTACCACGACCGCAGCGACGGCGGCCTGTGGGCGGCGGCGTGCGAGATGGCGTTCGCCGGCCACCTCGGCGTCAGCCTCAATGTCGACCTGCTCGTCACCGAGGGCGACGGCATCGCCGACAGCCGATCCGATCAGGGCGACGCGAAGAACTGGGCGACGCAGGTGGGCGCACGGCGCGAGGAGCTGACCTTGCGCGCGCTTTTCAACGAGGAGCTCGGCGCCATCGTCCAGGTGCCGACGGCGCGCCGCGACGAAGCCTTGCGGATCCTGCGCGGTGCCGGCCTCGGCCGGTTCAGCCACGTCGTCGGCAAGACCAACACGCGCTCGCTCGTCGAAGTCTGGCGCGACGCCAAGGCCGTGTTCAGCGCGCCGCTGCGCGACCTGCACCAGGCGTGGGACGAGGTGAGCTGGCGCATCTGCCGGCTGCGCGACAACCCCGAGTGCGCGGATGCCGAGCATGCCGCCGCGGGCCGCGTCGACGACCCCGGACTTCACGCCCATCTCGCCGGCCCTGCGTTCGACGCCTCGCGCATGGAGGCACCGGCGATCGTCGGCAGCGCGCCCAAGGTCGCCGTGTTGCGCGAGCAGGGCGTCAACAGCCACGTCGAGCTGAGCTACGCGATGAGCCAGGCCGGCTTCGAGACCTACGACGTCCACATGACCGACCTGCAGTCCGGGCGCTCGCGCCTCGACATGTACCAGGGCTTCGTCGCCTGCGGCGGCTTCAGCTACGGCGACACGCTCGGCGCCGGCGAAGGGTGGGCGCGCTCGATCCGCTTCAATGCGCAGCTCGCCGACCAGTTCGCGACCTTCTTCGCTCGCGCCGACGTGTTCGCGCTCGGCATCTGCAACGGCTGCCAGATGATGGCCGCGCTCGCCGAGATGATCCCCGGTGCCGGCGCCTGGCCGCGCTTCACGCGCAACCGCAGCGAGCAGTTCGAGGCGCGCCTGAGCCTGGTCGAGGTGGTGCCGTCGCCGTCGATCTTCTTCGCCGAGATGGCCGGCAGCCGCCTGCCGATCGCCGTCGCGCACGGCGAAGGCTTCGCCGATTTCTCGCAGCGCGGCGATCCGGCGAAGGTGCAGGCGGTGATGCGTTACGTCGATCACGTCGGCGCGGCCACCGAGGCGTATCCCGCCAACCCCAACGGCAGCCCCGGCGGGCTCACCGCCATGACCACGCCCGATGGCCGCTACACCGCGCTCATGCCGCACGCCGAGCGCGTCTTTCGGCGGGCGCAGCTGAGCTGGTCGCCCGGCGAAGAGGAGGGCACCGCCTGGAGCGCGATGTTCCGCAGCGCGATGCGCGCGCTGGCACGCTAAGGTAGCGTGCCCGGCCGAACGACGCCGGTGAGCGAAGGAGACAAGGTGGCGTCCAAACGCAAGACCGTCGCGGAGCTGCGCAGCCAGCGCTGGTTCTCGGGCCCGGGGCCGGTCGGCCCGCACAAGCATCGCCGCATCAAGCAGGGTGGCTATTCGCTCGAGGACTTCGAGGACAAGCCGGTCATCGCGATCCTCTCGACCTGGTCCGACTTCCAGACCTGCCACTCGCACTTCCCGCAGCGCATCGAGGAGATCAAGCGCGGCATCTGGCAGGCGGGAGGATTTCCCGCCGAGATCCCGGTGCAAAGCGTCAGCGAGAGCTTCCTGCGCCCGACCAGCATGCTCTATCGCAACCTGCTGGCGATGGAGGCCGAGGAGGCGATCCGCGCCCATCCGGTCGACGGCGTCGTCCTGCTCGGCGGTTGCGACAAGACCGGTCCCGGCCTCGTCATGGCGGCGGCGTCCGCGAACGTTCCCGCGATCTTCGTTCCCGCCGGCGCGATGCTGAAAGGGCGCTGGCGCGAGCACACGCTCGGCACCGGCTCGAGCACCTGGGCGGCGGAGGCCGACCATCGCGCCGGCAAGATCAGCGCCGTGGAGTGGATGCAGATGTCCGAGGCGAGCGCGCGCTCGACCGGCACCTGCAACACCATGGGGACGGCGTCGACCATGGCGCTGCTGATCGACGTCCTCGGCCTGTCGTTGCCGGGCGCGAGCACGATCCCCGCCGTCGACGCCGAGCACGGCCGGATGGCGTCCGACGCGGGGCGGCGCATCGTCGAGATGGTGTGGGAGGACCTGAAGCCGTCCGACATCGTCACGCCGGCGGCGCTGCGCAACGCCGTCGTCGCCGACATGGCGATCTCCGGATCGACCAACTCGCTGATCCACCTGATCGCGATGGCGCGCCGCTTCGGCCACGAGCTTTCGCTCGACTCCTTCGCCGACGCGAGCGAGCTGGTGCCGGTGATCTGCAACCTGATGCCGGCCGGCAAGCACCTGATGGAGGATCTCCATTTCGCCGGCGGCCTGATGGCCGTGCTGAACGTCATCCGCGACCGGCTCGACCTGTCGTGCGCGACGGTCAACGGCCGCACGCTCGGCGACAACATGGCGGGCGCGCGCGTCTTCGATGCCGACGTCATCCGGGGCCTCGACGACCCGGTCTACGCGAGCGGCGCGCTGGTCGTCCTGCAAGGCTCGCTCGCGCCACGCGGCGCGGTGCTCAAGCGCTCGGCGGCGGACCCGAAGCTGCTCGACCACGTCGGGCCGGCAGTCGTCTTCAAGGACCACCACGACCTGATCGCCCGCATCGACGATCCGTCGCTGAAGGTCACGGCCGACAGCGTCCTCGTCCTGCAGGAAGCCGGCCCGATCGGCGCGCCGGGGATGCCCGAATGGGGCATGTTGCCGATCCCGAAGAAGCTGCTCGAGGCGGGCGTTCGCGACATGGTGCGGATCTCCGATGCGCGCATGAGCGGCACGAGCTACGGCACCTGCGTCCTCCACGTCTGCCCGGAGAGCCACGTCGGCGGCCCGCTCGGCCTGGTGCGCGACGGCGACCTGATCCGCCTCGACGCGGCGGCGCGTCGCCTCGACCTGCTCGTCGACGACGCCGAGATGGCCACACGACGCAAGGCCTGGAACGCGCCGCCTGCGCACTACGAGCGCGGCTACGGCGCGATGTTCTCGGCGCACGTCCTGCAGGCCGACGAGGGCTGCGATTTCGACTACCTCGCACGGCCTGGCGTGAATCCCGAGCCCGAGATCCACTGAGCGCGGCGACGGCGCACACCGGCGCTCAGCGCCTGAACGAGCTCCCCGACGCGATCGCTTGACGCTAGATAAGCGGCGGCTTACAGTAAGCTATGGCTTACCGAGATGCCTTCGCCGTCCTCGCCGATCCGACCCGGCGCGCCGTCTTCGAGCGGCTGCGCGCCGGCCCAGTGTCGGTTGGCGACATCGCCGCGGGCTTGCCGGTGAGCCGCCCCGCGGTGTCGCAGCATCTGAAGGCCTTGCGCGAGGCCGGTCTCGTTCGCCACGAGGTCGACGGCACGCGCCGCCTGTACGAAGTCGACCCGCAAGGGCTCGGCGAGCTGCGCAGCTGGCTCGACCGCTTCTGGAACGATTCGCTCGCCGCGTTCAAGGCCGAGGTCGAGCGACCCCGGCCGGCGCCCTCGTCCCACCGATCGCCGACAAGGAAATCCTCGCGATGAACAAGACCGTCAGCACGCCCGCCTACGTCGAGCCCGTGATCCGCAGCATCCGCGTCGCGGCGACGCCGGCGCGCGCCTTCGAGGTCTTCAGCAGCGGCATCGGCCGCTGGTGGATTCCGACCCACTCCATCCTCGCCTCGAAGTCGCCGCAGGCCACGGTGACGATCGAGCCGCGAGTCGGCGGCCGCTGGTACGAACGCGGCGAAGACGGCAGTGAATGCGACTGGGGGCACGTGCTGGCGTGGCAGCCGCCGCGCCGCCTCGTGCTGGCGTGGCAGCTCGACTCGCAATGGGAGTTCGACCCGGCGCTCGTCACCGAGGTCGAGGTGCGCTTTGCTGCCGAGGCGGGGGGCGGCACCCTGGTCACGCTCGAGCACCGCTGCCTGGAACGTTACGGCGCCGGGGCGGACGCCGCACGCGCCGGACTCGCGTCGGAGGGCGGCTGGTCGGGGCTGCTCGAGCGCTATCGCCAGCTGGCCGGCTAAGGCCTGTCAAAGGCGCGGCTGCGGCAAACTTGCGCCCATGTCCGGCGCGCCGCCTTCTCGCCTTTCCGTTCGCCGCCTTGCACGGGTCTCCGATGCCGATGTCGCCGCCCTCGCCGCGCTGCTGATCGATGTCGTCGAGGGCGGCGCGTCGATCGGCTTCATGCCGCCGATCGACGCCGCCCGGTCCGAAGCGTTCTGGCGCCGCATCGCTGCGGGCGTGAACGGCGGCGAGCGCATCCTGTTCGTGGCCGACGAGGGCGACTGCATCGTCGGTACCGTCCAGCTGCTGCTCGAACAACCGGAGAACCAGCCGCATCGCGCCGATGTCGCGAAGATGATGGTGCTGCGCCGCGCTCGCCGCTCGGGCATCGGCGCGGCGTTGATGCGGGCCGCCGAGCAGGAGGCGAAGGTCCGCGGCAAGACGCTCCTCGTCCTCGATACCGCGAGCGCCGATGCCGAGCGCCTTTACGCGCGCCTGGGCTGGCAGCGCTGCGGCACGATCCCGGGCTATGCGCTGCTGCCGCAGGGCGGCCTCTGCGACACCACCTACTTCTATCGCGTTCTCGACGGCTAGGGCCGGGCCGCGCCACGCGCGTCGGCCGTTGCCGCGATACTCCGAAGCGTCTCCATCGCTCCTCATCACGCATGTACATCCGAGGCCTCGGCACCGCCACCCCTCCCGCTCGCTACACCAAGGCCGAGTGCCTGGCGGCATTCCAGCGCTCCGAGTGGTTCGCCCGCCTCGACAGCCGCTCGCACCTGATCGCTCGCACGGTCCTGCAGCGCGACAACGGCATCGAGGCACGCCGGCTCGCCCTCGATTCGCTCGACGAGGTGTTCACCATCGATCCGGACACGCTCGACCGGCGCTTCCTCGCCCACGCGCCGGCCCTGGCCGCCGACGCCGGTGCGCGCGCGCTCGAGGCGGCGGGGATAGCGGCGGATGCGATCGATGCCGTCGTCGTCAGCACCTGCACCGGCTACGTGTGCCCCGGGCTGTCGGGCTACGTCGTCGAGAGGCTCGGCCTGCGCGCCGACGTGCAAGCGTTCGACCTCGTCGGCCAGGGGTGCGCCGCGGCGCTGCCGAACCTGCAGCTCGGCCGATCGCTGCTCGGCGCCGGCACGGCCACGAATGTGCTCTCGGTCTGCGTCGAGGTGAGCAGCGCGGCGATGTACCTCGACAACGACCCGGGCGTGCTGATCAGCGCCTGCCTGTTCGGCGACGGTGCCGGCGCCGCCGTGCTCTCGTCCGCGCCGGGCGAAGGCGGCCGGCGCGTGGAATGGAAGGACGGCGCGTCGCTGATCGAGCCGAACCAGCGCAAGGCGCTGATGTTCGAGCAGAAGGACGGCATGCTGCGCAACATCCTGACGCGCGAGGTGCCGACGCTCGCCGCCGACTACGCGCATCGTGTGCTGGCGACCGTGCTGGGTCGAAACGGATTGAACAGCGGCGACGTCGCCGCCTGGATCATGCATGCCGGCGGGCGCGACGTCCTGCTCGCCCTCGAGCGCCGCTTCGAGCTCGACCACGACGCGTTTCGCTACAGCGCGGCGATGCTGCGCGAATACGGCAACCTGTCGAGCGCCTTCGTCTACTTCGTTCTCGCCGCGGCCCTCGCCGACGACGCGCCTTCGGGCTGGTGGTGGCTGTCGTCGTTCGGCGCCGGCTTCAGCTGCCATGGCGCGCTCCTGCGCGTGGAGTGACCGCCGAACCATGCTGCCGCGCGTCCTCGAGCCCGAGACCCTCGATCACCTCGCGCCCGATGATCCGGTCGCGCAGCGTTCGCGGCGCGACCTTCGTCGCGTCAACGCCTTCATGGGCGCGCGCGCAATCCTCGCTCGCGCCATGGCGCGGGCGAGTCCGGACACGAGCCGGCCGCTGCGCATCCTCGAGCTCGGTTGCGGCGACGGCCGGCTGATGCTCGAAGTCGCCCGCCATCGCGGCACGCGCTGGCCGGGAGCGCGACTCGATCTTCTCGACCGCCAGCCGCTCGTCGACGAAGCCACGCGGGCCGACTATCGTGCTGCCGGCTGGCAGGCCGTGCCGCTCGTCGCCGACGTCATGGCCTGGGCGGAGAGCGCAGACGGCGACCGCTGGGATCTGATCGTCGCCAATCTCTTCCTCCATCACTTCGACGCCGAGACGTTGCGCCGCCTGCTCGCCGCCTGCGCTCGCCGCGCCGACGCGCTCGCGGCGTGCGAGCCGAGGCGCAGCCGCTTCGCGCTCGCCGCGAGCCACCTCATCTTCTTCCTCGGCGCCAACGCGGTCACGCGCAACGACGGCGTGCTGAGCGTTCGCGCCGGCTTCATCGGCGACGAGCTCGCTGTAGCCTGGCCGGCGGAGCGGGCTGACTGGCGACTCGAGGAATACGACGACGGCCTGTTCACGCATTGCCTGGTCGCCGCGCGGCGGCTGTCCGCGCCGTGAAGACGGCGTTCGACGTCGCCATCGTCGGCGCCGGGCCGGCCGGCGCGGGCGCCGCGATCCTGCTCGCGCGCGCCGGCTGGTCGGTGGCGCTCGTCGAGCGCCAGGTGTTTCCGCGCCGCAAGGTGTGCGGCGAATGCATCGCCGCGAGCAACCTCGCGCTGCTCGACGCGCTCGGGGTCGGCGCCGACGTCCACGCGCGTGCCGGCGCCGAGCTGCGCCGCGTCGCCCTGATGCGCGGCGACGAGACCATCGTCGCGCCGCTGCCAGCAGCCGAGGGCGCGCATCGATGGGGCAGGGCGCTCGGTCGCGAGCACCTCGACTCGCTGCTCGCGGAACGTGCCGAAGCCGCCGGCGCCACGCGCCTGCAACCTTGGGCGCTGAACGCCATCGCCGGCAACGCAGGCGCCTTCGTCCTGAAGGTCCGGCAGCTCGCGGGCGATGGTGCCGAGGTCGAGCTCCGCGCCGGCCTCGTCGTCGCCGCGCACGGCTCGTGGGAGCCGTTGCCTTCGGAGCGCGAAGCGCGGCGCGACACGCGCGCGCCGTCCGACCTGTTCGCGTTCAAGGCCAACTTTCGCGCCGCCGCGATCGCCGCGGACCTGCTGCCCGTGCTCTCGTTCGCCGGCGGCTACGGCGGCATGGTCGTCGCCGACGACGGCATCGCCACGCTCGCCGGCTGCATCCGCGCCGATCGGCTCCAGGTCCTGCGCTCGGCGCAGCCCGGAATGCGCGCCGGCGACGTTTTCGAGGCGGCTCTGCGACGCGAATGCAGCGGCGTCGCCGCCGCGCTCGAGGGCGCCGAGCGCGAAGGCGCCTGGCTGGCGAGCGGGCCGCTTCGTCCCGGCATCCGTCTCGGTCATCGCTGCACCGCCGGCGACGGCGTCTTTCGCGTCGGCAACGCCGCCGGCGAGGCGCATCCCATCGTCGGCGAAGGCATCAGCATGGCGCTGCAATCGGCCTTCGTCCTCGCTGCGCTGATCGGCCCGGCGCGCGCCGATCTCGTCGGCACCCCGACCGCCGCTGCCGCCCAACGACGCGCGCTCGAGACCTACGAGTCGCTCTGGCGGCTTCGCTTCTCGCGTCGATTGCGCGTCGCCGCCGCGTTCGCGCACGTCGCGATGCGGCCGGCACTGGCGCGCGCCGCGTGGCCGCTCGTGCGCCGCTGGCCGCAGGTCCTCACGGCAGGGGCGCGCCTGAGCGACAAGACGCGCTGCGCTCCGGAGGCGGCGCGATTGCTCGGCGGCGCCGCATGAAGAAGAAGTCGGCGCATGAAGAAGAAGTCGGCGCAAGCGCGCGAAAACGACCAGACGGCCGAACGGCCGGCGCGCTTCGAACGTCTCGACGCGCTGCGTGGCCTGGCCATCCTCTGGATGGCGGCCTTTCATTTCTCCTTCGACCTCAACTACTTCCGCTTCATTCACCAGAACTTCTACGACGACCGGTTCTGGACCGTGCAGCGCGCCTGCATCGTCACCCTGTTCATGGCCTGCGTCGGCGCCGGCCAGGCGATCGCCTCGGCGCAACGCCAGTCGTGGCCGCGCTTCTGGCGGCGCTGGGCGCAGATCGCCGGCTGCGCGCTGCTGGTCTCGCTCGGCTCGTGGCTGATGTTCCCGCGCAGCTACATCAGCTTCGGCGTCCTGCACGGCATCGCCGTGATGCTCGTCGTCGCCCGCCTGACCTCGTCGTGGGGCGCGTGGCGCTGGCCGCTCGGCCTGATCGCGATCGCACTGCCGCATTGGGTCGGCGATCCGTTCTTCGATACGCGCTGGACCAACTGGGTCGGCCTCATCACGCGCCTGCCGGTGACCGAGGACTATGCGCCGATCCTGCCCTGGCTCGGCGTCGTCTGGTGGGGCGCGGCGGCGACCGACTGGCTGATCGCGCGCCGGCCGGCGGCGTTGGCGGGATCGCTGCCGCACGCCGCGCGGCCGCTGGCGGTCCTCGGTCGCTGGAGTCTCAGCTTCTACATGCTCCACCAGCCGGTGTTGATCGGGGCGCTCTGGCTGGCCGCTACCATCGTCCGGTGACGCGCCACCTCCTGTTCGGATTCCACGCGGTCGGCGTGCGCCTGAAGACGGCGCCGCGCTCCGTCGTCGAGGTCCACGTCGATGCCGGCCGGCGCGACCAGCGCATGCGCCAGCTCGTCGCCCGCGCCGAAGCCGCCGAGGTGCGCCTCGTCGACAGCGACGACAAGCGCCTGCGCGGCCTCGCCGGCAACGACCGCCACCAGGGCGTCGTCGCGATCGTCGAGGCGGTTGCGCGCAGCCACTCGCTCGACGAGACGCTGGAGGCGGCCGAAGCGAGCGGCGAGCCGGCGCTCGTCCTCGTCCTCGACGGCGTCACCGATCCGCACAACCTGGGCGCGTGCCTGCGTGTCGCCGACGGCGCGGGTGCGCACGCGGTGATCGCGCCCAAGGACCACGCGGTCGGCGTCAATGCCACTGTCGCCAAGGTCGCCAGCGGCGCCGCCGAGACCGTGCCCTACTTCATGGTCACCAACCTCGCACGCACGCTCGGCGAGCTGAAGGAGCGCGACATCCGCATCGTCGGCACGGCCGAAGACGCGCCGCTCTCGATCTACGAGGTCGACCTCACCGGTCCGGTGGCGATCGTCTTCGGCGCCGAGGGCAGCGGCCTGCGCCAGCTGACGGCGCGCACCTGCGACGAGCTCGTCCACCTGCCGATGAAGGGCGCGGTCGAGAGCCTGAACGTTTCGGTCGCGAGCGGCGTCTGCCTGTACGAGGCGGCGCGCCAGCGCCTGGCCCGCGCCGCGACCGGGCGTGCCGCCAACGACGACTGAGATCGACATGCCCGTGATCGAGGTCAGGCACCCGCTGGTCAAGCACAAGATCGGCCTGCTGCGCGACGCGAGCCTGTCGACCAAGAGCTTTCGCGAGATCACCGCCGAGCTGGGCCGCCTGCTCACCTACGAGGCGACCGCGGATTTTCCGCTCGAGTCGGTCCCGGTGCAGTGCTGGAGCGGGCCGATCGAGGTCGAGCGCATCAGCGGCAAGAAGGTGACCGTGGTGCCGATCCTGCGCGCCGGCCTGGGCATGCTCGAGGGCGTGCTCGACACCATTCCGAACGCCAAGGTCAGCGTCGTCGGCATCGCCCGCAATCACGCGACGCTGCTGCCCGAGCCGTACGTCGATCGCCTCGCCGGCGAGCTGGCTTCGCGCACGGCGATCGTCCTCGACCCGATGCTCGCGACCGGCGGCTCGATGAACTCGGCGATCGCGTTGCTGAAGTCGCGCGGCGCGACCGACATCCGCGCGCTCGTCCTCGTCGCAGCGCCCGAAGGCATCGCCGCGCTGACCGCCGCGCACCCGGACGTGCGCTGCTGGACGGCGGCGATCGACGATCGCCTCGACGCCCACGGCTACATCATCCCCGGCCTCGGCGACGCCGGCGATCGCATCTTCGGCACGCGCTGATCGCGGCGCGCGTGCGGCGCGCCTGGTCAGCGCGGCAGCGAGTTGACTTCCTTCTCCCAGCGCTCGATCAGGCGCTTGCGCTCGGCCGCCTTGCCGTACTTCTCGAAGTCGTACTTGAGCAGGCGAACGCTGTCGATCGTGGGAATCTTCGGGTCCGGCTTGAAGGTCTTGTTGGCCGGTACCTGGAGCGAGTTGGCCTTGGCGCCGAGGCTTTGCCCGGCTGGGCTCATCAGCCAGTCGTAGTAGCGCTTCGCCGCCTCGCGGTTGCGCGATCCCTTGACGAGGGCGATGCCGCCGATCTCGTAGCTCGTGCCTTCGCACGGCGCCGCGCTCTTCACCATCGTGAAGCCCTGCTGGCGTTCGTTCTCGAAGCCGAAGATGAAGCTCACGCCGATGCCGACCTCGCCCTTGGCGACGCTCTTGGCCTGCGCCGTGCCGCTGCGCGTGTACTGCGTGACGTTCTTGTGCACGCGCTTGAGGTAGTCGAAGGCGGCGTCCTCGCCCATCATCTGGACGAGGCCGGCGAGGATGGTGTAACCGGTGCCGCTCGAGCCGGGATGCGAGGTCTCGATCTCGCCCTTGTACTTGGGGTCGACGAGGTCCGACCAGCATTTCGGTGCGGCCAGGTGCTTCTTCTTCAGCACGTCCTCGTTCCAGCCGAAGCCGATCGCGCTCGTGTAGAAGCCACCGACGAGGTTGCCGCTGAGCGCGTACTGGCGCACCGCCCAGCCGTGCAGGTCGTTGAGGTACGCCGGCCGGTACGGATCGAGCAGGCCGATCTCGGCGGCTTGCAGGAACGGATCGCCGGTGCCGCCCCACCAGAGGTCGGTCTTGGGATTGGCCGCCTCGGCGCGCAATTGGGCCAGCGCTTCGCCGGTCGCCTTGCGGACCTGCAGCACCTTGATGCCGGTCTCGGCTTCGAACTCCCTGGCGGCGAGCTCGCACCAGCTCTGGTCGGTCGAGCAGAGCGCGGTCACCTGTTGACGCTGGGCGAACGCGGGTGTCAACGACACCGCGAGAATGAGGGCGGCGAGGATCTTGGGGCGCAGCAGGGATTTCATGCGCTCGATCCTAGGCCCAGCCGAGCGCGCCGGCCACCGCGCCGAGGCCGACCATCCAGATCGGGCTGAGGCGCGTCCGCATCATGAGCGCGATGCTGACGACGATCAGCGCGACCGCCCCAGCGCCTCGGGCGCTGACGTCCACGTATGGTCGCGCGAGCAGCCAGCCGGTGGCGACGAGCAGGCCGATCGTGAGCGGCGTCAGGCCGGTCTTGAAGGCGCGCACGAAGCGCGAGTCGCGGCGGCGGCTTCCCCAGCGGGTGGCGATCAACGTCAAAGCGGTCGAAGGGAGCAGGGTCCCGGCCATCGTCACCAGCGCGCCCGTCGGCCCGGCGACGTTCCAGCCGATGACGGCGACGAAGAGGACGTTGGGGCCCGGCGCCGCCTGGGCGATGGCGATCGAGGCGCTGAACTGCGCGTCGGTGATCCAGTGGTGCTCGGCGACGACGTAGCGATGCATGTCCGGCGCCGTCGTGATCGCGCCGCCGATGGCGAGCAGGCTCAGGACGAGGAAGTGGCCGAACAGGCCGAGCAGCTCGGCGCCCGACAGCGCGGGATGCATGAGAGCGCTCACGGCGTGCGCGCGTACGCGATCGCGACCGCCGCCGTGCCGAGACCGGCGATCACCCAGATCAGCGGCCAGCGCAGCCAGACGATGGTGACGAACGTCAGCAGTGCGAAGGCGGCCGCGAGGGGTGGGCCGAGCCGGTTGCTGCCGAGCGTTCCCATCAGCCTGACGGCGGTGGCGATGATCAGGCCGGCGGCGACCGCGCCCATGCCGCGCAGCGCGCCGGAGACGACCGCCAGGCGCGAGAACTCCGCGTAGGCGACGGTGAGCGCCATGACGATGACCAGCGGCACGACGAGCATGCCGGCCACCGCCGCGAAGGCGCCCTTGAACCCGAAGAAGCGATCGCCCAGCATCAGGGCGAGGTTGACGACGTTCGGTCCGGGCAGCACCTGGCTCAGTGCGAGCATCTCGACGAACTCGTCGCGCGTGAGCCAGCCCTTGCGCTCGACCAGCTCGCGCTGCGCGACCGCGAGGACACCGCCGAAGCCCTGCAGCGCCAGGCGATTGAAGGTGAGGAACAGGTCGCGCGTCGACGTCGGGCCGGGCCGCGCGGGCTCCCCCGCGGCGACGGGAGCGTTCATGACAGCGGTCGGCGCGCCCGGCGCGCCCGGCTCGCCCAGACGCTCAGCGCGATCGCGGCCACGAGCCAGGCGAGGCCGACGACGCTGAGCGGGCCGTAGCCGTGATGGGCGATCAGCCAGCCGCCGCTCGATGCGCCCGCCGCCTGGCCGAGATAGATCGCCGAGGTGTTGAGCGCCATCAGCGCCGCCGCAAGCTGCGGTGCGGCAGCGCCGAGGCGCGCCTGCTGCATCGATTGCGTCGAAAAGCACGCCAGCGCCCACGGCACGAGGACGATGGCCGCCGTGATGCCGGTGGTCGCGAGCGGCCAGGCGAGCAGCGAGCCGGCCATCAGCACCAGCGCGAAGGCGACGGCGCGCTCGGCGCCGAAGCGATCGACGTAGCGCGACGCGAGTGCATTGCCGATCACGCCGAAGACGCCGAACCAGACGAAGAGCAGCGTCACCTCGTTGGTGCCGGCGCCGACAACGTTCTTGAAATAAGGCACGAAGTACGAGAAGAGCGTGAACTGGCCGGCGCCGGCGAGCGCGGTCACCAGCACCATCGCCATCAGCACCGGATTGCCGAACGTGGCGCGCCAGGCGGCGAGCGTCAGCGTCGCCGGCCGCACGTCTTCGGGCACGGTCGCGAGCACCCAGATCGCCGCGATCGCGCCGAGCCCGGCAATCGCGAAGAAGGCACTGCGCCAGCCGAAGGAATCGCCGAGCCAGGCCGAGACCGGCATGCCGACGACCGATGCGATCGACCAGCCGATGAAGATGAAGGTGATCGCGCCGCCGCGCTCGGCCGGGGGCGTCATCGCGCCGATCGCCGCCGCCGCTTGCGGCGTGAAGACCGCGGCGCCGAGCACGGTGAGGGCGCGCACCGGCAGCAGCGTCGCGTAGCTCGGCATCAGCGCGCACAGCGCGTGGCCGATCGCGTACCAGGCGAGCGACGCGGCGAGCAGCTTCCTGCGGTCGAGCGCGCCGACCCAGCCGGCGAGGAGCGGCGCGCCGAAGCACATGACGACCGCGGCCGCCGCGATCAGCTGGCCGGCGACCGCGACCGAGACATCGAGCGAGCGCGAGATGTCGGTGAGCGTGCCGACGACGACCATCACGCCGCAGCCGATCACGAAGTTGCCGAACAGCAGGGACCAGCGGACGTGGCGCCGGCGTCGATCGCTCACCGCGGCTGCGGGCGTGATGGAAGCGGCCGCGGCATCCGCGGCGGCGCCGCTCAATGGCGCACCTTGAGCGCCTCGGGGTTGACGATGTTCGTCGGCCGACCTTCGACGAAGTTGACGACGTTCTCGAACGCGGTGCGGAAGTAGAGCTCGTAGCTGTCCTGCTCGACGTAGCCGATGTGCGGCGTGCACACCGCGTTCTCGAGGCGAAGCAGCAGGTGCCCTTGCAGGATCGGCTCGACCTCGAAGACGTCGACCGCGGCCATGCCGGGCCGGCCGCGGTTGAGCGCCGAGACGAGCGCGCCTTCCTCGATCAGCTCGGCGCGCGAGGTGTTGACGATGAGCGCGGTCGGCTTCATGCGCGAGAGCGCGTCGAGCTTGACGATGCCGCGCGTGCCTTCGGCGAGGCGCAGGTGAAGGGAAAGCACGTCGGCCGATTCGAACAGCGCGTCGCGACTCTCGGCCGCCTCGTGGCCTTCGGCGACGGCGCGCCCCCGGCTCGCCTCGCTGCCCCACACGACGACGCGCATGCCGAAGGCCTTGCCGTAGCCGGCGACGAGCTGGCCGATCTTGCCGAAGCCCCAGATGCCGAGCGTCCTGCCTTTCAGCACCATGCCGATGCCGAAGTTCGGCGGCATCCCCGCTGCCTTCAGGCCCGACTGCTGCCAGGCGCCGTGCTTGAGCGTGCTGATGTAGTGGGGCAGGCGCCGCATCGCCGCCATGATCAGCGCCCACGTCAGCTCGGCCGGCGCGACCGGCGAGCCGACGCCTTCGGCGACGGCGATGCCGAGCCGGGTGCAGGTCTCGACGTCGATGTGCGAGCCGACGCGGCCGGTCTGCGAGATCAGCTTCAGCTTGGGGAGCTTCTCGAGCAGCTGGCGCGGAAACTGGCTGCGTTCGCGGATCAGGACCAGCACCTCGGCGTCGCGGACGCGAACCGAGAGCTGGCCCATTCCCTTGACGGTGTTGGTGAACACCTTGGTGCTGAGGTGCTCGAGGATCGATGCGCACTTGAGCTTGCGCACGGCATCCTGGTAGTCGTCGAGGATGATGATGTTCACGGGGCGGTCGAGCGAGTCGCGCCGCGTCGAGCCGCGGCCTGGACGGTCGATTGTGCACGGCCGTCGGCCAGCGGCTACGATCGCTCTTTCACTTGCGCAAGGACTGGCGATGGCCCTCGACATGCATTCGGCGAGCGTGCCGATCTTCGTGCGGATGCTCGGCAACCTGGTCGCCTGGCTCGACAAGGCCGAAGCGCACGCGACCGCCAGGAAGTTCGAGCCGGCGGTCTACATGACGGCGCGCCTCGCTCCCGACATGCTGCCGCTGCCGACGCAGATCCAGATCGCCTGCGATGCCGCCAAGTTCTGCATCGCCCGCCTCGCCGGCAGCGAGGCGCCGGCGTTCGCCGACGACGAGAAGACTCTGGCCGACCTGCGCCAGCGCGCCCAGAAGACGATCGACTACCTGAAGTCGGTGCCGGCGGCGCAGATCGTCGGCAGCGACGCGAAGGACATCTCCGTGCCGCGCCGCACCGGCCCGATCACGATGAGCGGCGAGGCGTACCTCAAGCACTTCGCGCTGCCGAACTTCTTCTTCCACGTGACGACGACGTACGCGCTCCTGCGCCACAACGGCGTCGAGCTCGGCAAGATGGATTTCCTCGGCGCGCTGCCGACCGCCGGCAGCGGCGCCTGAGGTCAGAGCTCGGCGTGCCGGGTCGCGGCGCGGCCCGCATCGCGCCATCGCGCGAGGACCGACTTCCTGGCGAAGTGCCCGTCGAGGGAGGCGAGCCGACGTCCGGCCTCGGCCTGGTCATGTCGGCGCGAGACGTGATCGAACAGCTCGCCGCGCAGGTGCCACAGCTCGTGCAGCGATCGCATCAGCGCGATCCGGTCGAGCAGCAGGGCGGTGCCGGCCGTGTGGATGTCGTCGAGCGCCTCGGCGAAGTCGAGGCGGGCAGCGGCCAGGGCTTCCAGCCGGCGGCGCTCGCCGAACGACGACGGCGTCTCGGGCGGCCGGGTCTCGGCGATCCGGCTCGGGCCGGAACGGCTCGGCGCCGACGAAGCAGCGGACGAGCGGGCGAAGAGGGCGCGGAACATGCAGCGGCGACGAATGCGCCGGCGAGAGCCGGCCGCTCGATTGTTCGAGCGATGACGCCGCGTCGAAGCGACGAAATGGCAGGCGGTGCCGGGCCAATTCGCGCCGGCTTGCCGCGGCGGGTCAGAGCGTGCCGAAGGTCGCCTTGCGCGCCGCCGTGTACTTCCACCAGGGCGCAGCCGCGGCGCCGCGCATGAAGTCGGTCGCAGCCATGAAGGTGTCGAGCACGCACGGATCCTGGCGCTGGCCGGTCGCCTCGCACAGGCGCCGGTAGAGCGAATACGCGTCCTGGCCGCGCAGGTCGGCCGGGCGTTCGATGCCGATCCGGCGCAGGTCGGCGGCGAGGGACGGGCCGATGTTGGGCAACTGCTCGAGCCGCTGGCAGTCGTCGGCGCTCTTCGCCTTGGGTGCCTTGATCACCACCTCCGGCCTCGGCTCACATCAGCATGTTGTTGCGGATCAGGCCGACCGCCAGACCCTCGATCTCGAACGAATCGCCGGGGCTGACGACGATGGTCTTGAACTCGGGGTTCTCGGCATGCAGCTCGACGCCGCCGCGGGTGCGCTTGAAGCGCTTGACCGTGACGTCTTCGCCGAGGCGGGCGACGACGATCTGGCCGCTGCGCGCCTCGCTCGCCTTCTGCACGGCGAGCAGGTCGCCGTCCATGATGCCGGCGTCCTTCATGCTCATGCCGCGCACCTTGAGCAGGTAGTCGGGCCGGCGCGAGAACATGCTCGCCTCCATGAGGAAGGTGCGGTCGATGTGCTCCTGGGCCAGGATCGGGCTGCCCGCCGCGACGCGGCCGACCAGCGGCAGCGAGAGCTGCGCCAGGCTCGGCAGGGGCAGGCTGAACTGCTTGCCGCGCGCCTGGTTGAGCGCGCGCAATGTGTCAGACTGCAGACGAATGCCGCGCGATGTCCCGCCGATGAGCTCGATCACGCCCTTCCTCGCCAGCGCCTGGAGATGCTCCTCGGCCGCGTTGGCCGACTTGAAGCCGAGCTCGTTGGCGATCTCGGCGCGTGTCGGCGGTGCGCCGGTGCGCTCGATCGCGCTCTGGACGAGATCGAGGATCTGCTGCTGACGGTCGGTGAGCTTCGGGGATTCCTGCATGGGGCGCCTTCCTCGGCCTGGCCGATAGCTGAATAAATATCCAGTCCTGTATTTTCATCCAGTTTCCGGAAGAATGCAAAGCGCCTCCCGCGTCCTCGTCGTTCTCGGCACCGGCGGCACGATCGCCGGCAGCGCTGGCTCGGCGGACGACAACGTTGCCTACCGGGCAGCGACGCTCCCCGTCGCGGCGCTGATCGCGACGCTCCAGGTTCCTGCCGGCCTGCGGGTCGAGAGCGAGCAGGTCGCCCAGCTCGACAGCAAGGACATGGACTTCGCGACCTGGCAGCGCCTCGCCGCGAGCGCGGCGTGCCATCTCGCCCGACCCGAGGTGACGGCGGTCGTCGTCACCCATGGCACCGACACGCTCGAGGAAACCGCGTATTTCCTGCAGCGCGTCCTCGCTCCCGGCAAGCCGGTGGTCCTCACGGCGGCAATGCGGCCGGCGACCTCGCGCCTCGCCGACGGGCCGCAGAACCTGGCCGATGCGGTCGCGGTCGCCGCGGCCCCCGGAGCGCGTGGCGTCGTCGCCGTCATCGCCGGCAAGGTTCATTCGGCGCTCGACGTCCGCAAGGTCCATCCCTACCGGCTCGACGCCTTCGGCTCGGGCGACGCCGGGCCGATCGCACTCGTCGAGGAAGGGCGGCTGCGCCAGCTCCGGCCCTGGCCGGAATCGGCTCGGCCAGGGCTCGCACCCGACCGGTTGCCGGGCGACGCGTCGGCTTGGCCGCTGGTCGCCATCGTCCACAGCGGCGCAGGCGCCGATGCGCGCAGCGTGCGCGCTCTCGTCGACGCCGGTTGCGCCGGCATCGTCGTCGCCGCGACCGGCAACGGCCGTGTCCACGCGGCGCTCGAAGCGCCGCTGCGCGAAGCGATGGCGCGCGGCTGCCTGGTGCTGCGCAGCACGCGCTGTCTGGACGGAACGGTCATCGCCGAGGCTCCGGCGCCGCCCGACGACATCCCGTCCGCCGGTGCGCTGACACCGCAGCAGGCGCGCGTCGAGTTGATCGTGCTCCTGCTCGAGCGCGGCAGGCTCGCTCCGGCCTAGCCGCGCCGAGGCGCCAAGTCAGACGACGTCGAGGGCGACCTCGATGTTGCCGCGCGTCGCGTTCGAGTACGGGCAGACCTGGTGCGCCGCCTCGACGAGCTGTTGCGCCTGCGCCTTGTCCATGCCGGGGATGTGCACGTGCAGCGCGACCTGGATGCCGAAGCCCTTCGGAATCGGGCCGATGCCGACGTCGGCCTGGATCGACGTGTCGGCGGGCAGCGGGATCTTCTGCATCATCGCGACGTGCTTCATCGCGCCGATGAAGCAGGCCGAGTAGCCGGCGGCGAACAGCTGCTCGGGGTTGGTGCCGGGCGCGCCGTTGCCGCCCAGGCCCTTCGGCGTCGTCAGCTTGACGTCGAGGATGCCGTCGTCGGTCTTCGACGTGCCTTCGCGTCCGCCGGTCGACGTGGCGTGCGCGGT
Source organism: Caldimonas sp. (assembly GCA_039932815.1). Taxonomy (GTDB): domain Bacteria; phylum Pseudomonadota; class Gammaproteobacteria; order Burkholderiales; family Burkholderiaceae_C; genus Schlegelella_A. The sequence goes on along the minus strand of JBDTPG010000015.1, from coordinate 7,761 downwards.
GTAGAGGATCTTCTCGGGCTTCATCGGGGTCTCCTTGCTCGGTCGTGGATGTCAGCCGACGGATTCTGCGATCTCGTCGAGTTGCGTGCTGAGCTCGAGCCAGCGCGCCTCGAGCTGCTCGATCTGGGCGCCGATCGCCTTCAGGCGGCGCCCGGTCTCGGCGCGCTGCTCGGCGTCGAGAGCGTCGTCGGCGCTAGACGCGTCGAGCGCGTCGCGCTCGGCGAAGAGGACGCCGAGGCGGTTGTCGACGAGGTTGAGTTCCTTCTTCAATGGCTTGGCCGCGTCGGCGCGCTGCTGGCGCGCGACAGCGGCCGCCTTGCGGTCGGCGGCGGGAGCAGCCTTCGCCGGCGCGGCGGCAACGGAAGGCGCGGACGCGGGCGCCTCCGCCGCGGCAGTGGACGCAGCAGCCGACGCGCGGGCGGCCGCTGCATCGGGCCGGGCCGCGCGCGCGACCGCCTTGGCCTGGTCGAGCAGCCAGCGCTGGTAGTCGTCGAGGTCGCCGTCGAACGGCTTCAGCGCGCCGCCCGCGACCAGCCAGAACTCGTCGCAGACCTCGCGCAGCAAGGCGCGGTCGTGGCTGACGAGCATGACCGTGCCCTCGAACTCGTTGAGCGCCATGCTGAGCGCCTCGCGCGTCGTCAGGTCGAGGTGGTTGGTCGGCTCGTCGAGGAGCAGCAGGTTGGGGCGCTGCCAGACGAGCATGGCGAGGACGAGGCGCGCCTTTTCGCCGCCCGAGAGCGTGCCGACCGGCTGCTGCACCATCTCTCCGGTGAAGCGGAACGAGCCGAGGAAATCGCGCAGCTCCTGCTCGCGCGCGGCCGGGCCGACGTCGCGCGCCAGGCGCACCAGGTGCATCAGCGGCCCGTCGGCGGGCGAGAGCACGTCGAGCTCCTGCTGCGCGAAGTAGCCGATCGTCAATCCCTTGCCGGCGACGATCTCGCCGGAGAGCGGCGCGAGGTCGCCGGCGATCGTCTTCACGAACGTCGACTTGCCCTGGCCGTTGGCGCCGAGGATGCCGATGCGCTGGCCGGCGAGCACCGAGCGGTCGATGCCTTCGACGATGCGGACCTCGTGCTCGCCTTCGTCGCCGACCGCGGGCACCCGGTAGCCGCACGCCACCGAGGAAAACGCCAGCATCGGATTGGGCAGGCTCTGCGGCTCCTTGAACTCGAACTGGAAGTCGGCGCTGGTCAGCACCGGCGCGAGCTTTTCCATCCGCGCCAGCGCCTTGACGCGGCTTTGCGCCTGCTTGGCCTTGCTCGCCTTGGCCTTGAAGCGGTCGATGAACTTCTGCAGGTGCGCCATGCGCTCCTTCTGCTTCTCGAAGCTCTGCTGCGCCTGCTCGAGACGGATCGAGCGCATCTCCTCGAACGCGGTGTAGTTGCCGGTGTAGCGGACGAGCTTGGTCTCGTCGAGGTGGACCGTGACCTTGGTGACGGCGTCGAGGAACTCGCGGTCGTGGCTGATCACGATCATCGTGCCGGCGTAGCGCTGCAGCCAGGCCTCGAGCCAGACCAGGGCGTCGAGGTCGAGGTGATTGGTCGGCTCGTCGAGCAGCATCAGGTCGGCCGGGCACATCAGCGCGCGCGCCAGCTGCAGGCGCATGCGCCAGCCGCCCGAGAAGCTCGACACCGGCGCGTCGAGCTCGCCGACCTTGAAGCCGAGACCGAGCAGCATCGCCTGCGCGCGCGGCCGCGCGTCGAAGCCGCCGGCGAGATTGATCGACTCGTGCGCGTGCGCCATCGCGTGGCCGTCGTCGCTCGCTTCGGCGCGCGCCAGCTCGGCCTCGGCTTCGGCGAGCGCGGTGTCGCCGGCGAGCACGAAGTCGGTGGCGCCCTGGTCGGTCTCGGGCATCTCCTGCGCGACTTCGCCGATGCGCCAGCGCGGCGGCAGCGACACGTCGCCGGCATCGGCCTGCAGGCGACCGGCGAGGAGCGAGAACAGCGACGACTTGCCGGCGCCGTTGCGGCCGACCAGGCCGACCTTCTCGCCGGGCTGGATGGTGAGGCTGGTGCGGTCGAGAACGAGCTTGACGCCGCGGCGGAGCGAGACCTGGGTGAGAACGAGCATGCGCGATTTTCGCCGGTCGGCGCTGCCGGCGCTTGCGGCGCCGAACCGCGACGTCCAGCCGCTCAGGGCGCGAGCGCGCGTCGCTCGATCAGGACGACGCGATCGTCGCCGGCGCTCGTCTCGAGCCAGGCGCACTCGAGACGGGGGAACGCTCGTTCGAAGTGGATGCGTTCGTGGCCGACCTCGAGGACCAGCACGGCGCCGTCGGTCATGTGCAGCGGCGCCTCGGCGACGATGCGGCGGATCAGGTCCATGCCGTCGGCGCCGCCCGCCAGCGCGAGGGCGGGTTCGGCTCGGTACTCGGCCGGCAGCGCCGCCATGCTGGCGTCGTTGACGTACGGCGGGTTGCACAGGATCAGGTCGTAGCGGCCGGGCACCTTCGCGAACAGGTCCGACTCGACGATGGCGATGCGGCTGGCCAGCCGATGCCGCTCGACGTTGATGCGCGCGATCGCCAGCGCGTCGGCCGAAACGTCGGAAGCGTCGACCGTGACCTCGGGATACGCCATCGCCGCGATCACGGCGAGGCTGCCGTTGCCGGTGCAGAGATCGAGGACCTTCTTCGTTTCGTCGGAGAGCCAGGCGTCGAGCGTTCCGGCCTCCTCGACGTCGACCAGCAACTCGGCGATGTAGGAGCGCGGCACGATCGCGCGCTCGTCGATCGTGAACGGGATGTCGAGCAGCCACGCTTCGCCGGTGAGGTAGGCGGCGGGTTTCCTGGTGTCGATGCGGCGCGAAAGGAGGGCGTCGGCCTTCGCGCCTTCCGCCATGGTGATCTCACGCTTTCCCTGGGTCTCGAGCGCGTCGAGCGGCAGGCCGAGCGACCAGGTGACGAGCCAGGCCGCCTCGTCGAAGGCGTTGCCGGTGCCGTGGCCGAACGAGACACCGGCCTGCTTGAGCCGGTCCGAGGCGGCGACGACGAGCTCGACGAGTGTCATCGCGAGATCAGACGCTCGAGCGTCGCGCGGTAGACGTTCTTCAACACGTCGATGCTGGCGATCTCGACGTGCTCGTCGATCTTGTGGATGCTCGCGTTCACCGGCCCGAACTCGACGACCTCCTTGCAGATCCTCGAGATGAAGCGCCCGTCGGACGTCCCGCCGGTCGTCGAGAGCTCGGTCTCGACGCCGGTCTCGCTGCGAATCGCCTGCGTCAATGCATCGCTCAACGCGCCCGGCGTCGTCAGGAACGGCTTGCCGCCGAGGGTCCAGGCGATCTCGTTCTCGACGCCGTGACGGGCGACGATCGCCTCGAGACGAGCGCGCAGCGATTGCGGCGTCGACTCGGTGCCGAAGCGGAAGTTGAAGTCGACGACGATGTCGCCCGGGATGACGTTGCCCGCGCCCGTGCCGGCGTGGATGTTCGACATCTGCCACGAGGTCGGCGGGAAGTGCGCATTGCCGCGGTCCCACTCGACGCCGATCAGCTCCGCCAGCAGCGGCGCGGCGAGGTGGATCGGGTTCTTCGCCAGCTGCGGGTAGGCGATGTGGCCTTGCACGCCCTTGATGCGCAGCTTTCCTGAGAGCGTGCCGCGGCGGCCGTTCTTGATCGTGTCGCCGAGGCGGCTCACCGACGTCGGCTCGCCGACCACGCAGTAGTCGAGCTTGGTTCCCTGCGCCCGCAACCAGTCGCAGACGCGCGCCGTGCCGTCGAGGGAAGGGCCTTCCTCGTCGCTGGTGATGAGCAGCGCGACGCTGCCGGCGTGATCGGGCGTTGCCGCGACGAACTCCTCCGCCGCGACGACCATCGCCGCGATCGAGCTTTTCATGTCGGCGGCGCCGCGTCCGTACAGCACGCCGTCGCGCCGGCTCGGCACGAACGGGTCGCTCGACCAGGCCGAGAGCGGGCCGGTCGGAACGACGTCGGTGTGGCCGGCGAGGACGAGCAGCTTGCCCGCCGGTGCCGCACCGCGCCGGATCGCCCACAGGTTGCTGACGCGCGCCGCGTCGGGACCGAACGGCAGCGAGGTGCAGGTGAAGCCGACGACCTCGAGGCGGCCGGCGATCAGCGCCTGGCACCCGCCGTCATCGGGCGTCACCGAGCGGCAACCGATCAGTTGCTCGGCCAGAAAAAGCGTCGCCGACATCGGCGCTACGCTACCAGAGGCGAACGGGTTCGCTCAGAAGCGGCGCAGGTTCGGCGACACGCCGACGACTTCCTCGGGACGCACGTCGATCGTGATCTCGGTGAAGCTCGGCTGGTCGCTTTCCTCTTCCTTCTTCGGCACGATCCGCGACGCCGGCGCGACGTCGTTTTGCAGGCGCCACATCAGGTTGGTCGGCGAATCGGCGTAGGCGAGGCCCTCGTCGCGGGTGATGATGTTGTTCTCGATCATCCGCGCCAGGTCCTGCTCGAAGGTCTGCGAGCCCTCGGCCATCGACTTCTCCATCGCCTCGCGGATGCCGCTGAAGTCGCCGCGCTCGATCAGCTCCTGGATGAGCTTGGTGTTGAGCAACACCTCGACCGCCGGCATGCGGCCGCCGGCGACGCTGCGCACCAGCCGCTGCGACACGATCGCGCGCAGGCCGGCGGCGAGGTCGGCGAGCAGGGCGGGGCGCGCCTCCGGCGTGTAGAACGAAAGGATCCGGCCGAGCGCGTGGTAGCTGTTGTTGGCGTGCAGCGTCGACAGCACGAGGTGGCCGGAAAGCGCGTACGAGATCGCCGCCGTCATCGTCTCGCGGTCGCGGATCTCGCCGATCATGATCAGGTCGGGCGCCTGGCGCAGCGCCGTCTTCAGGCCGATCTGCAGGTTCTGCGTGTCGCGGCCGACCTCGCGCTGGTTGACCACCGACTTCTTGTTGTTGAAGATGAACTCGATCGGATCCTCGATGGTGAGGATGTGGCCGGCCATCGTCTGGTTGCGCTGCTCGAGCATCGACGCCAGCGTCGTGCTCTTGCCGGTGCCGGTGGCGCCGACCATCAGGATCAGGCCGCGCTTTTCCATCACCAGCGTGCTCAGGATCGACGGCACGTTGAGGCTCTCGAGCGTCGGGATCTCGAACGGGATGCAGCGGAACACCGCGGCGATCGTGCCGCGCTGCTTGAAGCCTGAGAGGCGAAAGCTGCCGACGCCGGCGAGGCCGACGCCGATATTCAGCTCGCCCGTGTCCTCGAGTTCCTCGAGCTGGCTCGGCGTCAGCAGCTCGGCCAGCAGCTGGCGCGGCTGAGCGTGCGTCAGCGGCTGGTCGGAGAGCTGCAGCAGCTGGCCGTTGATCTTGATCAGGATCGGCGAGCTGGCCGATAAGTAGACGTCGGATGCGCCCTTCTCCGACATCAGCCGGAGCACGCGCTCCATGTTGCCAGCACTCATCGAGTCCCCTTAGGTTCGCAGCAGTTCGTTGATGCTCGTCTTGGCCCGCGTCTGCGCGTCGACGCGCTTGACGATGACGGCGCAATAGAGGCTGTGGCTGCCGTCGGCGGCGGGCAGGTTGCCGCTGACGACGACCGAGCCGGTGGGAATCCGGCCGTAGCTGACCTGGCCGGTCGCGCGGTCGTAGATCTTGGTGCTCTGGCTGATGTAGACGCCCATCGAGATCACCGAGTTCTCCTCGACGATCACGCCCTCGACGATCTCCGAGCGGGCGCCGATGAAGCAGTTGTCCTCGATGATGGTGGGGTTGGCCTGCATCGGCTCGAGCACGCCGCCGATGCCGACGCCCCCCGAGAGATGCACGTTCCTGCCGATCTGGGCGCACGAGCCGACCGTGACCCAGGTGTCGACCATCGTCCCTTCGTCGACGTAGGCGCCGATGTTGACGTAGCTCGGCATCATGACCACGTTCTTCGCCAGGTACGAACCGCGCCTCGCCACTGCCGGCGGCACGACGCGAACGCCGCTCGCCCGAAGCGCCGCTTCGCTGCCGCGCGTGAACTTGGGCTCGACCTTGTCGAAGAAGGTCAGGTCGCCCGCTTCCATCATGTGGTTCTCGCTCAGCCGGAAGCTGAGCAGCACCGCCTTCTTCACCCACTGGTTGACCGTCCACTCGCCCACGCCCTGGCGCTCGGCGACGCGGATCTCGCCGGCGTCGAGGCCGGCGATGACCTGATCGACGGCGGCGCGGATTTCCGGGCTGTTGCCGGGCGAGAGCGATGCACGCGCTTCCCAGGCGAGGTCGATGGTGCTTTGCAGCGGATGGGTCATTTGGGGGCTTCTGGGGTGGCAGGATTGTAGGGAGCGAGCCGGCTCGAACCGCCTGCGGCGACCCCGCCGCGCGGCACTTTTGCCCACATCACAGCGGCATCGCCGGAGCGGCCGGCGCGGGCGGGGCGATTGCCGCGACCGGCCGCCATCCCTTCTTGCGATGCTCGGCGACGACGTTGGTGTAGATGCCGCCGCGAACGTTCCAGCGCGCGGCGATGCGCACGAAGCGCGGCTTCGTCGCGGCGACGATCTCGTCGAGGATGGTGTTGGTCACCGCTTCGTGGAAAGCGCCGACATCGCGAAAGCTCCAGAAGTAGAGCTTCAGGCTCTTCAGCTCGACGCACAGTCGGTCGCACACCATCTCGATCGTGAAACTCGCGAAGTCGGGCTGGCCGGTCAGCGGACAGGTGCACGTGAACTCGGGAACGACGAACTGGATCAGGTAGTCGCGCTCGGGATTCGGATTCGCGAACACGTCGAGATGCTGCTGCGGCGCGGATGGCGCCACGGCCGGCCTGGCGCGCGTCGAGCCGAGATCGCTGGGGCGGGATGCGCGGGCCATGAAGGGTCTCTCGCTTGCTGGAAAGGAAGGGTCGCGATGCTATCATCCGGCCGCTCCGCGCGCTCCCGATGGCAGCGTTTTGTTCAGTTAAATCAATAACTTAGGCCGGCTCCTCGGCCGCCTCCATGCGCCTCCACTCGATCAGGCTGTCGGGCTTCAAGTCATTCGTCGAGCCGACCCATTTCCAGCTTCCCGGCCAGCTCGTCGGCGTCGTCGGACCGAACGGCTGCGGCAAGTCCAACATCATCGATGCGGTGCGCTGGGTGCTCGGCGAAAGCAAGGCCAGCGAGCTGCGCGGCGAGTCGATGCAGGACGTGATCTTCAACGGCACGACGCTGAGGAAGCCCGCCGGCCGGGCCAGCGTCGAGCTCGTCTTCGACAACGCCGAAGCGCGCGCCGGCGGCCCGTGGAACCGCTTCGCCGAGATCGCCGTCAAGCGCGTGCTGACGCGCGACGGCACGAGCAGCTATCACATCAACGGCCAGCCGGTGCGCCGGCGCGACATCCAGGACGTCTTCCTCGGCACCGGCCTCGGCCCGCGCGCCTACGCGATCATCGGCCAGGGAACGATCTCGCGGATCATCGAAAGCAAGCCCGAGGAGCTGCGCCTCTTTCTCGAGGAAGCGGCCGGCGTCTCGAAGTACAAGGAACGCCGGCGCGAGACCGAGACGCGCCTGAAGGACACGCGCGAGAACCTGACGCGCGTCGACGACATCCTGCGCGAGCTGACCGGCAATCTCGACAAGCTCGAGGCGCAGGCCGAGGTCGCGGGCCGCTACCGGTCGATGCAGCAGGAAGCGCAGCTGAAGCTGCACCAGCTCTGGTTCCTGCGTCATCGCGACGCGGCGCGCGAACAAGAGCGTGTCGGCCAGGCCGTCGTCGCGGCGGTCGCCGCGCTCGAATCGCGCAACGCCGACCTGCGCCGTGCCGAGACCGAGCTCGAGGCGATCCGGCAGAACCACTACCAGGCCAACGACGCCTTGCACGC
>JBDTPG010000014.1:0-35357 GCA_039932815.1 Caldimonas sp. | reverse complement strand
CGTCGGGATTGAACTCGATGTCCTCGACGTGGGCATTCAGCTTGGCGGCGATGTAGTAGCGCAGCCACTCGGCGTTCATGCCGATCTCGAGATAGCGCAGCGGCGAGATGCCGGTGCCGCGGCTCTTGCTCATCTTCTCGCCGCTGACGGTGATGAAGCCGTGCACGTAGACCCGGTCCGGCACCTTGCGGCCGCTGAACTTCAGCATCGCCGGCCAGAACAGGGTGTGGAAATAGATGATGTCCTTGCCGATGAAGTGGATCTGCTCGACCTCCGGGTCGGCGAGGAACTCGTCGAACGAGCGGAGCTCTCCCTTCGCCCTGGCGCCGCCGTTGTCGAAATGGTTCTTGAGCGAGGCCAGGTAGCCGACCGGCGCGTCGAGCCAGACGTAGAAGTACTTGCCCGGCGCGTCCGGGATCTCGATGCCGAAGTAGGGCGCGTCGCGGCTGATGTCCCAGTCGGCGAGGCCGCCGTGGCCGAGCTCGTCGACCTTGAACCATTCGCTGATCTTGTTGAGCACTTCCGGCTGCAGGCGGCCCGGCTCGTTCGTCCAGCGCTTGAGGAAATCGAGGCAGCGCTGCGACGAAAGCTGGAAAAAGTAGTGCTCGCTCGACTTCAGGACCGGCGTCGCGCCGGACAGCACCGAATGCGGGTTCTTCAGCGCCGTCGGCGCGTAGACCGAGCCGCAGACGTCGCAGCTGTCGCCGTAGCGATCGGGCGTCCCGCACACCGGGCATTCGCCGCGGACGTAGCGATCGGGCAGGAACATCGACTTCACCGGGTCGAAGAACTGCTCGACGCTCTTCACCGCGATCAGGCCTTCCTTCCTGAGATGGAGGTAGATGTCCTTGGCGAGGGCGTGGTTCTCCGGGCTGTCGGTCGAGCTCCAGTTGTCGAAAGAGACGTGGAAGCCGTCGAGGAAGGGCTTCCTGCCCGCCGCGATCTCGGCGACGAATTGCTGCGGCGTCTTGCCCGCCTTCTCGGCGGCGATCATGATCGGCGCGCCGTGGGCGTCGTCGGCGCAGACGAAGTGCACCTCCTGGCCGCGCATGCGCTGGAATCGCACCCAGATGTCGGCCTGGATGTACTCCATCATGTGGCCGATGTGGAAGGGCGCGTTCGCGTAGGGAAGCGCCGTGGTGACGAAGAGCTTGCGGGGCATGAGGCAACCGGTAGGGAACCGGTGATTTTAGGGACGCTCTGCGAGAATCCGGCGATCGGGCCCGGGCGCAGCGCCGGTGCGCCTTCGCGCCGCCGTTTTCGCGGCGCCTTTCCCGGACAACCACAGGAACCCAGATGGTCAGGAGAGTCGGCCGCATCGTCATCGCCGCCGCGGCGATCGGCGCGGTTCTGCTCGTCGCCAACGCGGCGGTTTCGGTCTACCACACGGCGCAGCTGCGCAACGAGTCGGCGGCGGTGCTGCGCAGCAACGAACTGCTGCTCGCGCTCGACAACGTGCTCTCGCTCGTCAAGGATGCAGAAAGCGGGCAGCGCGGCTACGTCATCACCGGCCGCGAGGAGTACCTGGCGCCTTACCGGGCCGCCGTCGGCTCGATCCAGGCGCAATTGAATTCGCTCGAGGGGCTGACGCGCGCCGATCCGGTCCAGCAGCGCCTGATGGCCGACCTGCGCCGCCACACCGGCGCCGTGCTGGGCGAGCTCGACCTGACGATCGGCCTGCGCGATCGCAAGGGATTCGACCTCACCCGCGACGTCATCGCGCTCGGCGCCGGCCGCGCCGAGATGGAGGGGTTGCGCGCGTCCGCCGCCGAGATCGCCGCGCACGAATCCCTGCGCCTGGTCGCGCGCGGAGCGGCCACCGACCGGATCTTTCGGGCCGCCCTCTTCGGCGAGGCGCTGGCCGGGCTGGCCGCCCTGGCCGCCCTGATCGGCTTCACGTTTCTCCTCGCACGTCACCTGCGCGCCCGCGACGAGGCCGAGACGGTGATTTCGGCGCAGGGCGAGCGACTGCGAACGACGCTCGCCAGCATCGGCGACGCCGTCATCACGACCGACCTCGACGGTCGCGTCACCGACCTCAACCCGGTCGCCGAGTCGCTCACGGGATGGGCGATCGAGGCGGCGCGCGGCCAGCCGCTCGAGACGGTGTTTCGCATCGTCAACGAATCGACCCGCGAGCCGGTCGAGAACCCGGCCGCGCGCGCGCTCCGCGACGGCGTGGTCGTCGGTCTCGCCAACCACACGGTGCTGATCCGCAAGGACGGCTCGGAAACGCCGATCGACGACAGCGCGGCACCGATCCGCGACGCGCAGGGCCAGGTGCACGGCTGCATCCTGGTGTTTCGCGACATCAGCCAGAGGAAGGCCGCGGAGCGCGAGCTCGACGAAGCGCAGGCGCGGTTGCAGCGCGTCGTCAGCGACATGGCGATTCCGACCATGGTCTTCGCCGAAGACGGCGAGATCCTCCTCGTCAACGAAGCGTGGACGGGCATCAGCGGCTACGGCGCGGCGGAGCTGGCGACGATCCCGGCCTGGACGATGAAGGCCTACGGCGCGCGCGCCGAGTCGATGAACGAGCTCATCGGCTCGCTCTTCGACCTCGAGCAGAGCATCGACAACGGCGAGCGCGAGATCGTGACGGCGAGCGGCGAGAAGCGGATCTGGCACTTCGTCACCGCGCCCATCGGCGCCGACGGCAAGGGCCGGCGCATGCTGGTGACCAATGCCATCGACGTGACCGAACGGCGTCGTCTCGACCAGGTGCTGGTCGAAGAGGAAGCGCGCATGCGGCTGGCGATGGACGCGGCCAGCTACGGCGGCTGGCAATGGGATCGCGGCAGCGGCGAGACGGTCTGGACCGACAAGACGCGCGAGCTGCTCGACGTCGGCGCCGACGAGCCGATCAGCTTCGAGCTGTTCCAGCAGCGCCTTCATCCCGACGACCGCCCGCTGCGCGAGCGCGCGATCGCCGAGGCCTGGGTCACCGGCGTGCTGCGCGCCGAGTACCGCGTGGTGCGGCGCGACGGCGAGCTGCGCTGGATCTCCTCGCGCGGCCGGGTCGTGCGCGGCGCCGACGGCAGCGAGCGGATGCTCGGCGTCGTCGGTGACGTCACCGAGCAGAAGCGCGCGTTCGCCGCGCTCGAGGACGCGGATCGGCGAAAGGACGAATTCCTCGCGACCCTCGCTCACGAGCTGCGCAACCCGCTCGCGCCGCTGCGCAACTCGCTCGCCATCCTGCAGCGCAGCGCCGACGATCCGGCGACGTTCGAGAAGTCGAGCGGCGTCATGGAGCGCCAGCTCAGCCACCTGGTGCGATTGATCGACGACCTGCTCGACGTCAGCCGCATCAGCCTCGACAAGCTGACCCTGCGCGTCGAGCTCGCCGACCTCGCCGCCATCGTCGAGCACGCGGTCGAGGCGAACCGGCCCGCGGCCGAGCGCGCCGGCCATGTCCTCGAAGTGCGCCTGCCCGAGCGGCCGGTCAAGCTGCAGGCCGATCGGGCCCGGCTCGCTCAGGCGTTCAGCAACCTCGTCGGCAATGCGTGCAAGTTCACCCCCGACGGCGGCCGCGTCGTCCTCGACGCGCGTGTCGAGGGCGAACGAGCCGTCTTCAGCGTCAGCGACAACGGCATCGGCATCGATGCCGAGCAGCTCGGCGGGGTCTTCGAGATGTTCGCGCAGATCGACAACTCGCTCGAGCGCGCGCAAGGCGGCCTCGGCATCGGCCTGACGCTGGTGCGGCGCCTGGTCGAGATGCACGGCGGCACCGTCGTCGCCAGGAGCGCCGGCCGCGGCGAGGGCAGCGAGTTCGTCGTCACGCTGCCGCTCACGCAGGAGGCGGTCGACGCGACGAGCGTCGCCACCCCGCCGGCGGCGGCGCCGCCTTCGGGGCGACTGCGCATGCTCGTCGTCGACGACAACGGCGACAGCGCCGAAAGCCTGGCCATGCTGCTCTCGCTGGCGGGCCACGAGACGCACGTCGCCTACAGCGGCACCGAAGCGCTGGCGCGCGCCGACAGCCTGCGCCCCGACGCCGTGCTGCTCGACCTCGGCCTGCCCGGGCTGAGCGGCTACGAGGTCTGCCGGCGCCTGCGCGCCGCCGCGTGGGCGCGCGAGATCCCGATCGTCGCGATCACCGGCTGGGGCCAGTCCGACGACCGCCAGCGCTCGAAGGACGCCGGCTTCGACGGCCACCTCGTCAAGCCCGTCGTCTTCGGCGAGCTCACGGCATTGCTCGACGAATCGCTGCGCTAGACTGGACCGAACCCTTCTCTCCCGGTCTTCCCCTCCATGCCCATCGCCGATACCGATCTGCTGCGCGCCCTGCAGTCCGTGATCGATCCTGAAACCGGCCGCGACTTCGTCTCCGCCAAGCAGCTCAAGAACCTGCGCATCGAGGGCGGCGACGTCTCCTTCGACGTCGAGCTCGGCTATCCGGCGCGCTCGCAGGTCGAGTCGCTGCGCAAGGCGCTGATCGCGGCGGCGCGAAGCGTTCCCGGGGTCGCCAACGTCAGCGCCAACGTCGCCACGAAGATCGTGCCGCACGCGGTCCAGCGCGGCGTCCAGCTGCTGCCGAACGTGAAAAACATCGTCGCCGTGGCGTCGGGCAAGGGCGGCGTTGGCAAGAGCACGACCGCCGTCAACCTCGCGCTCGCGCTCGCGGCCGAGGGTGCCAAGGTCGGCATCCTCGACGCCGACATCTACGGTCCCAGCCAGCCGATGATGATGGGCATCGACGGCCGGCCCGAATCGAGCGACGGCAAGACCATGGAGCCGATGGAGAACTACGGCGTCCAGGTGATGTCGATCGGCTTCCTGGTCGAGCAGGACAACCCGATGATCTGGCGCGGGCCGATGGTCACCCAGGCGCTCGAGCAGCTGCTGCGCCAGACCAACTGGGCCGACCTCGACTACCTGATCGTCGACCTGCCGCCGGGCACCGGCGACATCCAGCTGACGCTCTCGCAGCGCGTTCCGCTCACCGGCGCGGTGATCGTGACGACGCCGCAGGACATCGCCCTGCTCGATGCGAAGAAGGGCATCAAGATGTTCGAGAAGGTCGGCGTGCCGATCCTCGGCATCGTCGAGAACATGGCGGTGCACGTGTGCGAGAACTGCGGCCACGTCGAGCACATCTTCGGCGAGGAAGGCGGCAAGCGGCTCGCCGCGGAATACAAGATGGACTACCTCGGCGCTCTGCCGCTGAATCTCTCGATCCGCGTCCAGGCCGACAGCGGCAGGCCGACCGTCGTCAGCGATCCCGACGGCGAGATTGCCGCGCTCTACAAGCGCGTCGCCCGCAAGGTCGCGGTCAAGATCGCCGAGCGCGGCAAGGACTTCTCGGCCAAGTTCCCGACCATCGCGATCTCGAAGAACACGTGAACGCGACGAATCGGTCCGGCCCGCGGCCCGTGCTGAGCGTCGCGGTGGTGATGGATCGCGAACGCGCGCCGAACCAGTGGCAGGACTGGCGCTTCACGATCGCCGAGGTCGTCGCCAGCGAGGAGGCCTTCGGCAGCGAGCCGCGCGTCCTGCGCGACGACGGCCGCGTCCGCCGCACCCTGTATCCCGGCTTCACCCTCGAGCTGCATGTCGACCAGGGCGAGGGCTACTACCTCAACCTCAGCTCCGGAGCGCCGGTCTGGTTCGTCGTCTGGCGCATCGATGACGACGACCCTTCCCGGGCCTGGCCCGAGACCGTCAGCGTGTCCTACAACGAAGCGGGGCGCTGGCTCGACGCGCAGGAGCGGGTCGACAACGTGCCGCTGCAGGCCGATCTCGTCGCCTGGCTGCAGGCGTATACCGACGAGCACTATCGGCCCGAAGCGAAGAGGGTGCGCAACCGGCCGCAGTCGTTCGTGGCGCCGGCGGAGCGCAAGTGATGGCAGGCAGCGACGGTTTCCTCTCGCGCTGGGCGCGTCGCAAGGCGGACGCCAGGAGCGGCGACGCGGCAACCGAGCCGATCGACCTGCCGGCTCAGCCCTCGACGGCCACCGCATCGATGCCTGCCGTGCCGACTGGCGGCGCGGTGGCCATGCCACCGGCCCCGCCCACGCCCGACGCCGACACTTCCGCGCCGCTGCCGACGCTCGACGACGTCGCCAGGCTGACGCACGCGTCCGACTTCTCGCCTTACGTCGCACGAAACGTCGACGCGGGCGTGCGCAACGCGGCCATGAAGAAGCTCTTCAGCGACCCGCGCTTCAACATCATGGACGGGCTCGACACCTACATCGACGACTACGGCAAGCCGGATCCGATCCCACTGTCGATGCTGCGCCGGATGAACCAGAGCATCGCCCTCGGCCTCTTTGCCGACGAGGACGATCCGGCCGTGGCGAAAGACACGCCCGCCGCGACCTCCGCCAAGGCTTGTCCGGATGGTGGCGACCCTGTGCCGATGGCAAAGTCGCCGTTGCCGGACGTTCCACTTCCCGCCATCGAACCGCGTTCCCATGACGACCCTGATCTGCAACTGCAACCAGACGATGCCGATCGACGGGCCGGCGCTGGCCCGAGCGCTCGGGACTGACGCGACCGGCGCCGACGCTGTCCACTCGCTGCTCTGCCGGCGCGAAGCGGGAGTCTTCCAGCGGGCGGCGCAGGACAGCGCCGACCTGCTCGTCGCCTGCACGCAGGAGAGCCGGCTGTTCCTCGAGCTGGCGAACGCGACCGAAGGCGCGCTGTCGCCGCTCGAGCGGCCGATCCGCTTCGTCAACATCCGCGAGACCGGCGGCTGGTCGAAGGACGCGGCGCACGCCCTGCCGAAGATGGCCGCGCTCATCGCCGCCGCGCAGCTCGCGCCGCCGCAACCCGTGGCGACGGTCTCGTATGCCTCGGCCGGCCGCGTCCTCGTCATCGGCGGCGCCGATCGGGCCGAACGCGCGGCCGCGCTGCTCGCCGATCGCCTCGACGTCAGCCTGCTCGTGCCTGGCGCCGGCGGAACGCTGGCACAGGCGCGGACGACGCCGGTGCACACCGGGCGACCGACGCGAATCTCCGGCTGGCTGGGCGCCTTCGAGGTCGCCTGGACGCGCAGCAATCCGATCGATGCCGATCTCTGCACGCGCTGCAACGCCTGCATCGAGGTCTGCCCGGAGCAGGCGATCGACTTCAGCTACCAGATCGACCTCGACAAATGCACCGGCCACCGCGACTGCGTGCGCGCCTGTGGCGCCGCCGCAGCGATCGACTTCGAGCGCGGCGCCGAGGAGCAGAGCGGTCGCTTCGACCTCGTCCTCGACCTGCAGGCGGTGCCGCAGATCGCCCTGCACCAGCCGCCGCAAGGCTACTTCCACGCCGCCGACGACGCGGCGCTCTTCGCCGCGGTACTGCGCCTGCGCGAAAGCAGCGGCGAGTTCGAGAAGCCGAAGTTCTTCGACTACCGGCAGAAGATCTGCGCGCACACGCGCAACGGCCAGATCGGCTGCACCGCCTGCATCGACGTCTGCTCGGCGGCGGCGATCCGCAGCGACGCCGTCACCAAGGGCAGGACGGGCACCGGCGGCATCGTCGTCGAGCCACACCTGTGCGTCGGTTGCGGCGCCTGCACGACGGTGTGCCCGAGCGGCGCCCTCAGCTACGCCGCGCCGCGCCCGAACGAGCTCGGCACGCGCATCCGGACGATGCTCGCGACCTACGCGCGCGCCGGCGGTCGGGATGCCGCGCTGCTCATCCACAGCCAGGAGGCGGGCGCCGGCGTCATCGAATCGCTCGGCCGCGCCGCCCGCACCGATGCGGCCTTGCAGGGGCTGCCGGCGCGCGTCCTGCCGCTCGAGGTCTGGCACACGGCGTCGGTCGGCATCGACCTCTGGCTCGCGGCCATCGCCCAGGGTGCGGCGCAGGTCTGGGTTCTCGTCACGCACGAGGAGGCGCCGGCGTACCGCGCGGCGATCGACGCGCAGATGAAGGTCGCGCAGGCGATCGTCAGCGGCCTCGGCTTCGTCGGCGAGCATTTCCGAATCGTCGGCGCGGGCGAGGTCTCGCGACGGTACGAGCGCGGTCCATCGGGTCCGGCGCCGGCGGCGGAGGCGTCCGCGCGCGTCGCCGCCAGCGACCCGGCGCTGCTTCGCCTCGACACCGCATTGCGCCGTGCGCCGGCAGCGACGGTGCGCCGCGCCGCGACCTTCGCCGTCCAGCCCGACAAGCGGACGACGCTCGACCTCGCGTTCGAGCACCTGCTGCGCGAAGCGCCGACGCCTGCCGACGTGATCGCGCTGCCGGCACCGACGTCGGCGCCGAGCCCGTTCGGCGCGGTCGTCGTCGACAAGAGCACCTGCACGCTGTGCCTCGCCTGCGTCGGCGCATGTCCCGAAGGCGCGCTCGTCGACCATCCGGATTCGCCGCGTCTCAGCTTCATCGAAAGGAACTGCGTCCAGTGCGGCCTGTGTGCGAGCACGTGCCCGGAAGACGCGATCACGCTTGTGCCCCGGCTCCTCCTCGCCGACGGCGGCAAGGCACGGCGGCAAACGCGCGTGCTGAACGAGGCCGAGCCGTTTCGCTGCGTTCGCTGCGCCAAGCCCTTCGGCACGCAGCGCGCGATCGAATCGATGCTCGCGAGGCTCGCCGGCCATTCGATGTTCCAGGGAAATGCCGCGCAGCGCCTGCAGATGTGCGGCGACTGCCGCGTCATCGATCTGCACAGCGATCCGGGCGAAGTGCGGATCGGCGAGCTGTGAGCCGCGACCTGCCGGCCCGGCCGATCAGCTTCGTCGCCGGCGCCGACGATGCCGAGGAGCTCGCGCGCGCAGAGGTCTACGGTCTGCTCGCGCAGCTCTACTACGCGCCGCCCGATGCAGCCCTGCATCGGCAGTTCCAGGTGGCGGTGACCGAGGCGCCCGTCGCCGGCGCCTTCCTGGAGACGACCTGGGGCGACCTCGTCGCCGCGGCGCGCCGGCTCGACCCGGCGCAGATCGAGCGCGAGTTCGACACCTTGTTCCAGGGCGTCGGCAAGCCCGAGATCTTTCTCTACGGCTCGTTCTACATCGCCGGCAAGCTCAACGAGAAGCCGCTCGTCGCGTTGCGCCGCAGCATGAGTGAGCTCGGCCTGGCGCGCAGCGAGCAGGTGAACGAAACGGAGGATCACATCGCTGCCCTCTGCGAGGTGATGCGATACCTGATCGCGGGCGACGATGTCGGGACGAGCAACCTGGCCACGCAGCGACGCTTCTTCGACGCCCACCTGCGCGCCTGGGTCGAACCGATGTGCAGCGCGATCGAGGTGCACCCCCAGGCCGACTTCTACGCCGCGCTGGCGCGTTTCACGCGCGATTTCTTCGCCGTCGAAGCCCAGGCCTTCGACTTGCTGGACACCTGACGCGGCCGCTGTCGCGACCTTCGACACCGGGCGTGGCAGGGCGCGTTAGACCGGATATACAAGCCACAACGGACTGCTAGATTCGGGTCGAATCGACGCCAGGGAGCCAACCGCATGAAAACGCAAGCCTCGCGCACATCGCAAGTCGTCGTCCCCTCAGGGCCGGAGCCGAAACGGCGCCAGCTCGTCGTCGGCGCGGGCGTCGCCGCCGGTGCGGCGATCGCCGCCGCGGCCGCCCTGCGCCATCGGGCCGAAGCGCCGGCCGAGGTCGCCAAGGCCGGGCCGGAAACGGCCGAGGCCGGGGGCTACCGGCTCACGGACCACGTGCTGCGGTACTACGAAACCACGCGCACCTGAGCGGCGGAGAACCATCATGCTGTTGACGCGCAAGCCTTCTTCCTCGAGTTCCGCAGATCCCGCATTCGCGACTTCGGCGCTGGTCGCGAGCCTCGCGCGCGGTGTTCGCCGCGTCGTGCCGACGATGGACCGGCGCGCCTTTCTGCGCCGCTCGGGTCTCGGCGTCGGCGTCGGCCTGGCCACTTCGCAGCTCTCGCTCGTCAAGAAGGCCGAGGCTGCCGACCCGGCCGCCGCATCGAGCAAGCCGGTGGTCCGGCGCACAGTGTGCACGCATTGCTCGGTGGGTTGCGCCGTCGACGCGGTGGTCGAGAACGGCGTCTGGACCCGCCAGGAGCCGGTGTTCGACTCGCCCTTGAACCTCGGCGCGCATTGCGCCAAGGGCGCTGCGCTGCGCGAGCACGGCCACGGCGAATACCGGCTCAAGTGGCCGATGAAGCTGGTCGGCAACAAGTACGAACGAATTTCATGGGACCAGGCGCTGAACGAAGTCGGCGCCAAGATGCTCGAGCTGAAGAAGCAGAGCGGGCCGGACTCGGTGTTCATGGTCGGCTCGTCGAAGCACAACAACGAGCAGTCGTACCTGCTGCGCAAGTGGATGAGCCTGTGGGGCAGCAACAACTGCGACCACCAGGCCCGCATCTGCCACTCCACCACGGTCGCGGGCGTCGCGAACACGTGGGGCTACGGCGCGATGACGAATTCGTACAACGACATGCGCAACACCAAGTGCGCGATGTACATCGGCTCGAACGCCGCCGAGGCGCACCCGGTGTCCATGCTGCACATGCTGCACGCCAAGGAGACCGGCGCGAAGATGATCGTCGTCGATCCGCGCTTCACGCGAACGGCGGCCAAGGCAGACGAGTTCGTGCGCATCCGCTCCGGCTCCGACATCGCCTTCCTGTTCGGCGTCCTACACCACGTCTTCAAGAACGGCTGGGAGGACAAGCAGTACATCGCCGAGCGCGTCTACGGCATGGACAAGGTCCGCGAAGAGGTGATGACCAAGTGGACGCCGGACAAGGTCCAGGACGTCACCGGCGTCGACGAGGCCACGGTGTTCAAGGTCGCCAAGATGATGGCCGAGAACCGGCCGAGCACGATCGTCTGGTGCATGGGGCAGACGCAGCACACGACTGGCAACGCGATGGTCCGCGCCTCGTGCATCGTCCAGCTCGCGCTCGGCAACATCGGCGTCAGCGGCGGCGGCGCGAACATCTTCCGTGGCCACGACAACGTCCAGGGCGCGACCGACGTCGGCCCCAACCCGGACTCGCTGCCCGGTTACTACGGCGTCGCCGAAGGCGCCTTCAAGCACTTCGCGAAGGTCTGGAAGGTCGACTTCGAGTGGATCAAGAAGCAGTACGCACCGGGAATGATGACCAAGCCCGGCATGACCGTCTCGCGCTGGATCGACGGCGTGCTCGAGAAGAACGAGCTGATCGACCAGGACTCGAACCTGCGCGGCCTGCTGTTCTGGGGCCATGCGCCGAACTCGCAGACGCGCGGCGTCGAGATGAAGCGGGCGATGGACAAGCTCGACCTGCTCGTCGTCGTCGACCCGTACCCGTCGGCGTCGGCGGCGATGGCGGCGATGCCCGGCACCGCCGGTGACCTCAATCCGAACCGCGCCGTCTACCTGCTTCCCGCGGCGACGCAGTTCGAGTGCTCGGGTTCGGTGACCGCGTCGAACCGCTCGCTGCAATGGCGCGAGAAGGTGATCGAGCCGCTGTTCGAGTCGCGCAACGACCACATGCTGATGTACCAGCTGGCTCAGAAGCTCGGCTTCGACAAGGAACTCGTCGCCAACCTCAAGATGGTGCCGGGCAAGGGCGGCATGCCCGAACCCGAGATCGAGTCGATCCTGCGCGAGATCAACCAGAGCATGTGGACCATCGGCTACACCGGCCAGTCGCCGGAGCGGCTGAAGGCGCACATGCGCAACATGAACGTCTTCGACGTCAAGACGCTGCGCGCCAAGGGCGGCATCGACAAGGAAACCGGCTACAGCCTCGACGGCGACTACTTCGGCCTGCCGTGGCCCTGCTACGGCACCCCCGAGCTGAAGCACCCCGGCTCGCCCAACCTGTACGACACGACGCGCCACGTCATGGACGGCGGCGGCAACTTCCGCGCGAATTTCGGCGTCGAGAAGGAGGGCGTCAACCTGCTCGCCGAAGACGGCTCGCATTCGAAGGGCGCCGACATCACCACCGGCTACCCCGAGTTCGACCACATCTTCCTGAAGAAGCTCGGCTGGTGGGGCGAGCTCACCGATGCCGAGAAAGCGGCGGCCGAAGGCAAGAACTGGAAGACTGACCTGTCCGGCGGCATCCAGCGGGTGGTGATGAAGAACCACGGCTGCCATCCGTTCGGCAACGCCAAGGCGCGCGCCGTGGTCTGGAACTTCCCGGATCCGGTCCCGCTGCACCGCGAAGCGCTCTATTCGACCCGGCCCGATCTCGTCGCCAAGTACCCGACCCACGACGACAAGAAGGCGTTCTGGCGCCTGCCGACGCTGTTCAAGAGCGTGCAGGAGAAGAACAAGGACATCGGCCAGCAGTTCCCGCTGATCATGAGCTCGGGCCGACTCGTCGAATACGAGGGCGGTGGCGAGGAGACGCGGTCGAACCCGTGGCTGGCCGAGCTGCAGCAGGAGATGTTCGTCGAGATCAACCCCGCCGCCGCCAACGACCGCGGCGTGCGCGACGGCGAGAAGGTCTGGGTCAAGTCGCCGACCGGCGCGAAGATCCTGGTGCGGGCTCTCGTCACCGAACGCGTCGATCGCGGCACGGTCTGGCTGCCGTTCCACTTCTCCGGGCGATGGCAGGGCGCCGACCTGTTGCCGTACTACCCCGAGGGCGCGCACCCGGTGATTCGAGGCGAGGCGGTCAACACCGCGACGACATACGGCTACGACAGCGTGACCATGATGCAGGAGACCAAGACGACGGTCTGCCAGGTCGAACGCGCGGCGGCTTAGGGAGCACAAGATGGCACGAATGAAGTTCATCTGCGACGCCGAGCGTTGCATCGAGTGCAACGGCTGCGTCACGGCCTGCAAGGCCGAGCACGACATTCCGTGGGGCGTCAACCGGCGCCGCGTCGTGACCCTGAACGACGGCGTGCAGGGCGAGCGCAGCATCTCGGTCGCCTGCAT
Organism: Caldimonas sp.; assembly: GCA_039932815.1. Taxonomy (GTDB): domain Bacteria; phylum Pseudomonadota; class Gammaproteobacteria; order Burkholderiales; family Burkholderiaceae_C; genus Schlegelella_A. Next base: position 22,563 of record JBDTPG010000014.1, on the reverse strand, counting down.
GCACTGCTCCGACGCGCCGTGCATGGCGGTCTGTCCGGTCGATTGCTTCTATCGCACGCCCGAGGGCGTCGTCCTGCACGACAAGGACATCTGCATCGGCTGCGGCTACTGTTCCTACGCCTGCCCGTTCGGCGCGCCGCAGTTCCCGACCAACGGCAGCTTCGGCCTGCGCGGCAAGATGGACAAGTGCACCTTCTGCGCCGGCGGGCCCGAGGAGAACGGCAGCCAGGCGGAGTTCGAGAAGTACGGTCGCAACCGGCTCTCGGAGGGAAAGCTCCCGGCTTGCGCCGAGATGTGCTCGACCAAGGCCTTGCTCGGCGGCGACGGCGACGTCGTTGCCGACATCTTCCGGACGCGCGTCCTCAATCGCGGCAAGGGCAGCGAGGTCTGGGGCTGGGGCACCGCGTACGGGCGGCCGACGCAGGGCAAGCCGGGCGCGGCGCCGGTCGAAGGAAAGAAGTCGTGAGGGCTTCGCGACATCTGGGCGCGGCCGCCGTCCTCGTCGTTCTCGTCGCCTGCGGCGAGAGAGTCCAGACGATTCCCGTCGGCACCGCGAAGAAGGTCGACGCTCAGGTCTGGCAGACCAAGGACGCTCGCTTTCTCGCCCCGGGGTGGACGCCGGGCGACGAAGCGAGCTGGAATGCCCAGATGGCCCATCGGGCCCAGGGCCAGAACGACTACGCGCCGCGCAAATGAGTTTTCGGGGAGACGCCATGCGAGCGAGGATCTCGACTGCGTTGCTGGCCGCGACGCTGCTGGGGCTGGCAGGCGCCGCCACGGCGCAGCAGGGCACGGCGCCAGCGCCTGGGCAGACGCTGATCCAGGTCACCCCCGGCGACGGCCCGACGACGCCGATCGTCGTCGGCCCTGGAACCACCACCACGATCACGACCACGGTGCTTCCCGACCCGCAGCCCGGCGACAGCAATGCCCAGCGCGCCCGCATCCAGCCGGGCAACAACGCGCCGTTCTGGCGCGGCGTGCACGAGTCGGGCAAGGCGCCAGGTTCTGTCAACAACGTGCAGATGGGCGAGCGCGGCGTGCTGATCCAGCCCATCACGACCTACCCGGGGACGCGCACGACGAGCGCCGGCGAAGCGTGGCGGCAGATCCGCAACTGGTGGATCATTCCGTACGGCGGCGCGCTCGTGCTGATCGTGCTCCTCGCGATCGCGCTCTATTACTGGGCCAAGGGGCCGATGGGGGGCCACGAGGCCGATACCGGCCGCGTCATCGAGCGGTTCACCTATTTCGAGCGCGCTGCGCACTGGGCCAACGCGATCGCGTTCTGCACCCTGGCGATCTCCGGGCTGGCGATGGCGTTCGGCAAGTTCCTGCTCCTGCCGATCCTCGGCGGCCTGCTGTTCGGCTGGCTCACCTGGCTGCTGAAGACGATGCATAACTTCGTCGGGCCGCTGTTCGCGGTGTCGCTGGTCATCATGTTTCTCACCTTCGTGCGAAGCAACTGGCCGACGCGCGCCGACGCGGTCTGGCTGCGTCGCGGCGGCGGAATCTTCGGCCGCGGCGGCGAGCCGGGGTCGCACCGCTTCAACGCCGGCGAGAAACTGGTGTTCTGGGGCGGCATGGTGGTGCTCGGCCTGATCGTCGTCGCATCCGGCTTCGTGCTCGACCAGGTCGTTCCCGGGCTCGAGATGTCACGGCCCGACATGCAGGTCGCGCACATCGTCCACGCGATCGCCGCGATGCTGATCGTCGCCGTCTTCCTGGGCCACATCTACCTGGGCACGATTGGCCTGCGCGGCTCGTACCGGGCCATGAAGACGGGCTACGTCGACGAAGGCTGGGCGCGCGAGCATCACCGGCTCTGGTACGACGACATCGCCGCCGGCAAGATCCCGGCGCAACGCACCGTGGTCGCGCCGGGCCGCGAGCAACCCGCGGCCTGAGTCGAGTCAGAGGAGAGGAGTTTTCCGATGCGCCTTGCCATCATTGTTCCCATCGCCGCGGTGTTCTTCGTCGCCTGCGCCCACGCCAAGCTGCCGCCGATCAGCGACGACGCCAAGGCGAAGGCGGCGGAAGCGGCGACCAAGACGGCGTGGACTGACAAGGTCGGCGTCTACAAGCTGTGCCAGTCGATGGACCGCGTCGCTTCGGCCTACCGCGCCAGCGCCGCCGCGGCGGGCAAGCCCGCGTCGGCCGCAGACGCGACCCCACCCTGTGCCGACCCCGGCCCCTATGTCGCGACGCAGGTCACGCCGCCGGCGTCGAAGCCTCTTGAAGCGTCCGGGGCGCACTCGCCGCCGGGGATGGCGGTCTCGCCGCCGAGCAACAAGGCGACGTCGGCGGAGATGACGGGTCCGCGCAAATAGTTTTGCCCATCGTTCGGCTGACGGCGGCACGCGCGCCGCTCACGCGAGAGATCGAGGTCCGCGACGAGTACGGCGCGGCGAGGACGATCGCGATCCCCGCCGAGCGCGCGCTGACGGTGTTCGTCGACAAGCGCGAGCTCGTCACGCTGATGACGCTCGGCGCCTTTCCCGAGCTTCTCGTTCTCGGCTACCTGCGCAACCAGCGTCTCGTCGACCGCTGCGCCGACATCGATTCGATCACCGTCGACTGGGACGTCCACGCCGCGGCCGTGAAGACGCGCGCCGGCATCGAGCGCTTCGACGAGAAGACGGCCAAGCGCGTGGTGACCACCGGGTGCGGCCAGGGAACCGTCTTCGGCGACCTGATGGGCGAGCTCGATTCGATCCGGCTGCCTGCGGCGAGCGATCCCTCGGCGCGCTTGTCGCAAGCGGCGCTGTACCGCCTGCTCGACGCCGTGCGCAAGCAGGAGAGCACGTACAAGTCGGCCGGCTCGGTGCACGGCTGCGCGCTCTTTCGCCAGGGCGAGATGCTGACCTTCGTCGAGGACGTCGGCCGCCACAACGCGATCGACACCATCGCCGGCTGGATGTGGCTGCACGACATCCCGGGCGCCGACAAGATCTTCTACACCACCGGCCGACTGACGAGCGAGATGGTGATCAAGTCGGCGCAGATGGGCGTACCGATCGTCGTCTCGCGCAGCGGCATCACGCAGATGGGGCTCGAGCTCGCCGAGCGGCTCGGCCTCGCGCTGTTCGGCCGCGCCACGAATCGCCACTTCATCTGCTATTGCGGCTTCGATCGCTTCGACGCCGAGCCGGAGCCGCCCCGGCCCGTGTAGACGCGTGCCCGTCGCTAGATCAGGGCGTCGAACGGCAGCACGTCGACCTCGTCGCCGACCGCGACGTCGCCTTGCGAATGGCCGAGGACGACCAGGCCGTTCGCTTCGCTCATGCTGCGCAGGATGCCCGAGCCTTGCGAGCCGGTGGTGCGCACCTGCCAGCGGCCGTCGCCGGCGCGGCTGACGATGCCGCGCTGGAACTCGGTCCGGCCGGGGCGCTTGCGGATCGGCGCCACGCTCGCCGCCCTGACGACCAGCAGCGGCATCGCAGTCGCGCCGCTCATCGCCAGCAGCGCGTCGCGAACGAGGGCGTAGAAGGTCACCATCACCGCGACCGGGTTGCCCGGCAGGCCGAACAGGATCGCTTCGCGGCCACCGCTCGCGATGCGGCCGATCGCCATCGGCCGGCCCGGGCGCATGGCGATGCGCCAGAACAGGACGTCGCCGAGCTCGGCCATGACCGCCTTGGTGTGATCTGCCTCGCCGACGCTGACGCCGCCCGAGGTGATCACCGCGTCGGCGGCGTCGGCGGCGGTACGGAAAGCCGCGGCGAGCGCCGCGGGCTCATCGCGAACGACGCCGAGGTCGAGAACGTCGACGCCGAGCCGTTGCAGCATGCCCCACAGCGTGTAGCGGTTGCTGTCGTAGACCGCGCCGGCATCGAGGGGCTGGCCGACCGAGCGCAGCTCGTTGCCGGTGGAAAAGAAGGCGACGCGCAGGCGCCTGAAGACGGCGACCTCGGCAGCACCGAGCGAAGCGAGCAGGCCGAGGTCGGCCGGGCGGATCGTTCGGCCCGCGGCGAGTGCGACTTCGGCTCGGGCCAGATCCTCGCCGGCGAGGCGCCGGTTGTCGCCGCATTTCACGACGCCCGCCGGCACGGCGACGACGTCGCCGTCGACGCGAACGAACTCCTGCGGCACGACGGTGTCGAGACCGGCCGGCATGACGGCGCCGGTCATGATCCGGACGCATTCGCGTGCGCCGACGTCGCCTTCGAATCGGCCGCCGGCGAAGCCCGCGCCGGCGACCGTGAAGACGCTTTCCGCCACGTCGGCGAGCTCGTTGCCGCGCAGCGCGTAGCCGTCCATCGCCGAGTTGTCGTGCGAGGGAACGTCGATCGCCGAAACGACGTCCTCGGCGAGGACGCGGCCGAGGGCTGAGCGCAGCGCCACGGTCTCGACCGCCTGCACGCGTGGCACCAGGCGGGCGATGAACTCCTGCGCCTGTGCCACCGGCAGCGCCTTCGGGTCGTAGCCCGCGACGCACGACGCGATCTCCCGGAGCGAGGCCCGTGTCGTCATCGCTGCAGCCCGCGCAGCTCGTCGACGGTGTTGGCGTTGACGAAGGCCTCGGCATCGTCGAACTCGACGGCAACGTGGCGCAGGGTCGCGGTCCAGGCGTCGATCTTGCGCCGACCGCTCGTGGTGAAGCGCACCAGGCTTTCGAGCACCGTCGTTCGCATCAGGCAAAACACCGGCTGCAGGCGCAGCTCGCCGTCTTCGCGCGTGGCCGCCATCGCGAGCTCGGCCTCGTCGGCTTCGAGCCGTGCGGCGAGGCGGGCGACGAGGTCCTCGGGGAACAGCGGCGAATCGCACGGCACGGTCGCGAGGTAGGGTGTCTCGCACTGCTCGAGGCCGGCGAGGAAGCCGGCGAGGGGACCCGGGTAGTCGGCCAATGCATCGGGCCACACCGGCACGCCCATCGATTCGTAGGCGCCGAGGTTGCGGTTGGCGTTGATCATCACCTCGCCGACCTGCGGCGAGAGACGCAGCAGCGCGTGCATTGCGAGCGGCATGCCGCGGTGGCTCTGCAGGCCCTTGTCGACGCCGCCCATGCGGCTGCCGCGGCCGCCGGCGAGGATGAGACCGGTGATGTGTCGGGGATCGATCATGCGGAGCGATCCAGTGTAGGGGAGCTCACTTCGTCTTGCGGTAGCGCCACCACGGCAGCACCTGGGTCAGCGACAGCACCTCGCCGCTGCGCTGCGCGGCGTACCCCGGGATCGCCCGCAGCGCGGCCTGCCAGGCTGGCGTCGCGAGGGCGCGCCGAAGCGTCGCGATGTGCGGATGGTCGAGGTTCGCCGCGAGCGTCGCCAGGAAGTAGCTTTCCTCCGCCAGCGCGACGAAGTCGAGCGCCTTCGCGCGCGCGACCGCCTCGATGCCGAACGCGGCATCGGCGCTGCCGCTCGCCACGCTTTGGGCCACCGCGCGGTGCGACGGTTCGATGCGCTCGTAGCCGTCGATCGACGCCGCTGCGACGCCGGCGCCGGCGAGCAGCTCGTCGAGAACGACGCGCGTGCCGGTGCCGCGGGCCCGGTTGACGAAGCGGACCGGCGGCCGCGCCAGGTCGGCGAGGGCCGTGATGGCGAGCGGGTTTCCGGGCGCGACGATCAGGCCCTGCGTGCGCCGCGCGAAGCCGATCAGCTTGTGGCGGCCGGGCTTCAGCATCGGCCGGTAGACCCGCGCCGTCGGCGAGCCCGGCGCGGAGCCGGTGAGGGCGTGAAAGCTCGCGAGCAGGCAGCGCCTGTCGTTGAGGGCCGCGAGCGCGTCGACGCTGCCGGTGAAGCGGATGTCGAGGTGCAGCTTGCAATGCTCGGCGGTCCAGTCGCGCAAGAGCGGCAGTGCTTCGTCATGACTCGCGAACATCTCGATCACGCCGGCGTCGTCGTCGAAGGCGATCGCCAGGGCCCGTTCGAGCTCGCCGCGCAGCGCGGCGAGCTGCGGCGCGAGGCGCGCCTGCGCCTGCCGCTCGGCCCACAGCAGCTTGGCACCGAAGGGCGAGAGCCGCGCCGGCTGGCCCTTGGCCCAGACGAGCAGGGCGTGGCCGAGCTCGATCTCCCAGCGCTTCAGTTCGCCCCAGACGTGGCGATACGAGAAGCGCAGCTCGCGTGCCGCCGCGGAGATCGAGCCATGGCGCTCGATCGCCTCGAGCAGGTCGAGCAGCGGGTGGTGCAGCTCGCGTCGCGGCGCCCCCGCAGCGACCAGGGTGTAGGTCAGGTCGACCTTATGCATGGCGCTTCATATCGTCGGCAGCGCGGGCGGCCGCGAGAATGCCTCGGTCCATGAAAGAAACGCGATGAGCGCGGTGTCGGAGAGCATCGCCAGGGCATTTGATCTGATTGTCCACGCCGATCCGGTGCTCGTTCGGACCGTGGCGCTCTCGTTCGCGGTCAGCGGCACCGCCTGCCTGGCGGCGGCGTGGCTCGGCCTCGTTGCCGGGGCCTGGCTGGCGGCGCGACGTTTCGTCGGCCGGCAAGTCGTGCTGCTCGTCCTCGATACCCTGCTCGCCTTGCCGTCGGTCGTCGTCGGCCTGCTCGTCTACCTCCTGCTCTCGCGCAGCGGCCCGCTCGGTTCGCTCGGCATTCTTTTCACGCCCCCGGCGATGGTCATCGCGCAGGCGATCCTGGTCTTGCCGATCGTCGCCGCGCTGGCGCACCAGGTCGTCGCCGACGCCCTGCGCGACGGCGGCGACCAGATGCGATCGTTCGGTGCCGGGCCCTTGCTGTGCGCTCTGCTGATGCTGCTGCACGAGCGCTGGGCGGTGGCGACCCTGCTGCTGATCGCCTTCGGCCGGGCGATCGCCGAGGTCGGCGCGGTGATGATCGTCGGCGGCAACATCGACGGCGTCACCCGGGTGATGACGACGACGATCGCGCTCGAGACGAGCAAGGGCGACCTGCCGCTCGCGCTTGCCCTCGGTCTGGTCCTGCTCGCTGTCGTCGCCGTGCTCAACGTCGCGATCGCCGCCATGCGCACCATGGCCAGCCCGCGGCCGGTGGAAGCGCGATGAGCGCGAGGTTCGACGCCGCGAGCGGCGCGCTGATCGCGCTGCAAGACGCGTCGGTATCGTTCGGCGCGGTGTCGGCGGTGAGGGGCGCGACGATGCAGGTCGACCCCGGCGACGTGATCGCCATCGTCGGCGCCAACGGCTCGGGCAAGACGAGCCTCCTGCGGCTCCTGCACGGCGCCGTCGCGCACACGGGAACGCGCCGGCTCGGCAATCCGCTCGGCGTGCAGGCGATGGTTTTCCAGCGACCGTTCCTGCTCAGGCTGTCGGTGTGGAACAACGTCCAGGTCGCGCTCTGGCTGAACGATCGCTCGCTGAGCGCCGGGGCGCGCCGAGAACGCAGCGAGCAGGCGCTGCGCCGCGTCGGCCTGCTGCCGTTGCGCGACCGGCCGGCGCGATCGCTGTCGGGCGGCGAGCAGCAGCGGCTGGCGCTGGCGCGCGGCTGGGCGGTCCGTCCCGAGGTCCTCTTCCTCGACGAGCCGACGGCGAGCCTCGACCCGTCGGCGAAGAAGGAAGTCGAGAGCCTGCTCGCCGACTTCGCGGCCGATGGCATGACGCTCGTCATGAGCACGCACAACCTCGGCCAGGCCAAGCGCCTGGCCAGCCGGATCGTCTACATGGACGCGGGTGGCATCGCCGCCGACATGCCGACGGCGCAATTCTTCGATGCCGCCGTTCCCGGCCGCGCCGAGCTTTTTCTCAAGGGAGAGCTTTCATGGTCCATCGACGGCTGAACCGACTCCGGCGTGGCGTTCTCGCCAATGCGCTGGCGATCCTTCTCGCCCTGTCGGCAGGGCCTGCCGTGGCCCAGGAACGATTCATCGTCATGGCCTCGACGACCAGCACCGAGCAGTCGGGCCTGTTCGCGCACCTCCTGCCCGCGTTCAAGCAGGCGACCGGCATCGACGTCCGCGTCGTCGCGGTGGGTACCGGCCAGGCTCTCGACATGGGCCGGCGCGGCGACGCCGACGTGCTCTTCGTCCATGACCGGCCGGCCGAGGAGAAACTCGTCGCCGAAGGCTTCGGCATCAAGCGCACCGACGTCATGTACAACGACTTCATCGTCGTCGGCCCGGCCGGCGATCCTGCGGGCGCGAAGGGCAAGGACGTGGTCGCCGGGCTCGCCAGGATCGCCGCGGCCAACGCTTCCTTCATCTCGCGCGGCGACAAGAGCGGAACGCACGCGGCCGAGCTGCGCTACTGGAAGATGGCCGGCGTCGACGAGCCGTCGGCTCGATTCGCGAACTACAAGGCATGCGGTTGCGGCATGGGGCCCGCGCTCAACATCGCGTCGTCGACCGACGCCTATGCGCTGACCGATCGCGGCACGTGGCTCAGCTTCAGGAATCGCGGCGCGCTGGCGGTGGTGATCGAAGGCGATACGCGGCTCTTCAACCAGTACGGCGTGATCGTCGTCAATCCGGCCCGTCATCCGCACGTGAAGACGGCGCTGGCCCAGGCGTTCGCCGACTGGGTCGTCTCGCCCGCGGGTCAGGCGACGATCGCCGCCTACAGGATCGGCGGCGAGCAGCTCTTCTTTCCCGACGCGGCGCGCTGATCGACTCGCGCCGCACGATCACGCCGAAGCAGCCAGCGGCAGGTTCAGCAACAGGTTCTGCGGCTTCAGCTTCAACGTCTGCTCGGCGCTCATCGCCAGGCCGAGGTAGACCGGCTTGCCGGCGACGTCGGCGCGCATCTCGAGCGGATCGGCGAAGTCGAGGCGGAACAGGCCGATCAGGCGTTGCAGGCGATCGGGGTCGGGCGATTCGCCGCGGTAGAGGTCGTTGAGGATTGCAGTGGCCTCGGCGTCGAGGCCGACGTGCCAGCGCCATGCAGCATCGTCGATCCGTTGCAGCGGCCGGATCGTCGTGCGGGCGCCGAGGAAATGAAGGATCCAGCGCTCGAGGACTCGCGCCAGCGCCGTCATTCCCGAGTCGCTGCGCGCCAGCGTGAAGCTGAGCCCGTGACCGAGGTCGTTGGCGATCTCGTGGCTGAGGTCGAGCACGAAGCCGAAGGGGTCGGAAGCGGCGTCGAACTCGCGGGCATTGGCGGTGCCGAGGACGGGCAGGCCGGCGGCCTCGTCGCCGGCGCCGACGACGAGCTGCCGCACGATGTCGAAGGCCGGAGCCGACGCGTTCGCGCGATCGGCGCGGTCGCGATCCGCGCAGAGGACGCGGCCGTCGTGGACGGCGACCCGCTGCGCCCGATGGAGCAGCTGCGCAGCGCGACGTTCGATCGCGCTGCAGTCGCCGACGAGGCGCGCGACGATCGCCGCGACGACGGCATCGATGAACGGCGGCGGGACCGCGATCGGCCCGCCGCGCACCAGGCGCAGGTAGTAGGCCTCCAGGCTGCCCGCGGCGACGACCGCGTCGCGGAAGGCGAGGAACACGGCGTAGTTCTCGCGTGCGTCGGCGTCGGCGAATCCGGCGAGCTCGCTGCCTGCGATCGAGCGCGTCGGTTCGGCGACGAGACGCGCGTGCAGGCGGCGCTCGTCGGCGCAGGAGTCATCGACCAGTGCGAGCTCGGGCAGCCTCAGCATCGGCCGAAAGAAATCGTCGTCCGCCTCGAGCCAGCGTTCGCCGCCTCGCGCGGCGACGTCGTGCGGACCCGTGGCTTGGTTCATGGCTCGATTATTGGCGGCGCGGCGGTGCGCGACCGCGTCATAAACTCGACCGATGCATGTCATCGGCTTCTGCGGATATTCGGGCTCGGGCAAGACGACGCTCGTCGAGCAACTGATCGTTCGTTTGCGCCTGGCCGGCCAGCGCGTCTCGGTCGTCAAGCACGCCCACCACGAATTCGACATCGACCACGTCGGCAAGGACTCGTGGCGCCACCGCCAGGCCGGCGCCTTCGAGGTCGTGATCGCGTCGAATCGCCGTCTCGCCAAGATTCGCGAGTACCCCGCGCTCGAAGAGCCTGGGGTCGATCAGCTGATCGCCGAGCTCGAGGAGTGCGACTGGGCGCTGGTCGAAGGCTTCAAGCACGCGCCGCTGCCCAAGATCGAGGTCTGGCGCGCGGCCACCGGCAAGCGCGTCCAGTATCCGGAGGATCCCTACGTGATGGCCATCGCCACCGACAGCGAGGCAGCGCTGCCCGCGCCGACGGGGCTTCCGGTGTTCCACCTCGACGACGTCGACGGCGTCGCGAGCTTCATCCTCGCGCAAGCGGCGCGCTGCCGCTACGACGGCCCGGTCTGACGCGCGTGCGGCGACTCAGGCGATGCGCGCCATGTCGCGCATCGTCGTCGGGCCGGCGCGACGCTCGATCTCCGACAGCAGCGGCTTGTTCCAGCCGAGCATGAACATCGCCTCGGCGACGACGAACATCGGCGCGACAACCAGGCCGATCACGTCGTCGACGAAGGCCGGCTTCCTGCCTTCGTACCAGTGGCCGATGAACTGGATGATCCAGCCGACGGCGAAGAAGCCCAGGCCCCAGCCGAGCCAGACCGGGATGCTGCCGCCCGATACCTGCTGGCCGAGCCAGAGCAGGGCCGCGACGGCGGCGCTGGCGACGATGCCGAGGACGGCGTCGCCGCGCGTGACGTACCAGGCCGCGGCAAGCGCGAAGACGACCCAGGCCGGCGTCAGGACGATCCCGCCTGCGGCCACCGCCGGCCGCGCGAGCAGGACGCCGATCGAGAAGACGATCATCGGCACGCCGACGAAGTGGCTGACGATGTTGCGGCGGTCGCGGTGGTACGCGGCGTACTGGGCTAGGAGCTCGGTGGCAGTGCGCATGGCGGCAGGCCTCGAAGGAGCGATGGTCCGATGGTAGGACAAGTCGCCGCGGCGGCGATCCCCCGCACCTGCAGGTCCCTGGCGTGGGGCGTGAGCGACCGCACGGACGCGCGCGCCCCTAAGGCTGCCGCCCTGCAACCGCACAGCCTCTCGGCCGACAGCCGCCCGCCGCCGCGGAGGGCTAGCATCCGGCGACTTGACGCGGGAGATCGACATGCGCATGGACGGCCAGGAAGAGAGCAGCAACGTCGAGGACGTTCGCGGCATGGGGGGTGGCGGCGGTGGCGGCTTCGGCATCGGCGGCCGCGGCATTGGCATCGGCGGCATCGCGGTGGCAGTCATCGCCGGCTGGATCTTCGGCATCAACCCGCTGACGCTGCTCGGCATGATGGGTGGCGACGGCGGCGGCCAGGTGGTACAGCAGCAGCAAGGCCCGGCGCCGGCGCCGCCGGCCGACGACGCCGGCGCGCGTTTCGTGTCCAAGGTGCTGCGCAGCACCGAGCAGGTCTGGACCGACGTCTTCCGCGAGTCCGGCCGCACCTACCAGCCGCCCAAGCTCGTCCTTTTCTCGGGCAGCTGGCCGACCGCCTGCGGCCAGGGCCAGGCGGCGATGGGGCCGTTCTATTGCCCGAACGACCAGAAGGTCTACATCGACCTGCGCTTCTACAAGACGCTCGAGCAACGCCTCGGCGCGCCCGGCCAGTTCGCGCAGGCCTACGTGGTCGCGCACGAGGTCGGCCATCACATCCAGAACCAGCTCGGCATCATGGAAAAGGTCGACGCGATGCGCGGCCGCGGCGGCGAGGCGCAGGCGAACGCGCTGAGCGTCCGGGTCGAACTGCAGGCCGATTGCTTCGCCGGCGTCTGGGCGGCGCGCTCGCAGAAGGAGCAAGGCTGGCGTCTCGATCCCGGCGACATCGAGGCGGCGCTCAACGCGGCGGCGCAGATCGGCGACGACACCCTGCAGAAGAAGTCGCAGGGAATGGTCGTGCCCGAGTCGTTCACGCACGGCTCGAGCGCACAGCGCGTCAACTGGTTCAAGCGCGGCGTCGAGGGCGGCAGCGTCGAGCGCTGCAACACCTTCGAGGGGCGCGAGCTCTAGCCGCTCGTTCGGCTTACCAGGTCAGCGCCACCGTCCAGTCGCAGCGCAGGATGCCGGCGCGGTGCAGGCGCTGGCGCAGCGCCACGTAGGCGCCGGGCAGGAAGAACAGCGCGACGCAGGCGGCCGCGGCCCAGCGCGCGTGCAGCAGGAACGCCGATGGAAAGCCCACCCAGCCGGCGACCCAGAAGGTGAGCACCATGTCCCACACATGCTTCTCGATCGGTTGCTCGCGCCAGTGGCGCTGGTGCCACGCCTTCAGGTTCTCGAACTGGGCGAGCTTCATGACGACCGCGAGTCAATACGTTCCCGGCAGGAGTACGCGGCGATCGACGTTCTGGATGTCGGTATGGCCGCAGAACGCCATCGTCAGGTCGAGCTCCTTGGCGATGATCTCGAGCGCCTTCGTCACGCCGGCTTCCCCCATCGCACCGAGCCCATAGAGGAAGGCGCGGCCGATCAGCGTGCCGCGGGCGCCGAGCGCCCAGGCCTTCAGCACGTCCTGGCCGGAGCGGATGCCGCCGTCCATCCAGACTTCGATGTCCGAGCTGACCGCATCGGCGATCGCCGGCAGCGCGCTGATCGACGAGGGCGCGCCGTCGAGCTGGCGGCCGCCGTGGTTGGAGACGACGATCGCATCGGCACCGCTCGCGACCGCCAGGCGCGCGTCCTCGACGTCGAGGATGCCCTTCAGGATCAGCTTGCCGCCCCATTTCTTCTTCACCCATTCGACGTCGGCCCAGCTGAGGGTCGGGTCGAACTGCTGTGCGGTCCAGGCGAAGAGGGACGCCGGATCGCCGACGTTGTCGACGTGGCCGACGATGTTGCCGAAGCTGCGCCGTTTGGTGCCGAGCATGCCCAGGCACCAGCGCGGCTTGGTCATCAGGTCGAGCAGGTTCGCGAGCGTCGGCTTGGGCGGCGCGGTCAGGCCGTTCTTGAGATCCTTGTGGCGCTGGCCGAGGATCTGCAGGTCGAGCGTGAGGACGAGGGCGCTGCACTTGGCGGCGCGAGCGCGCTCGAACAGCCTCTCCATGAAGGCGCGGTCGCGCAGCATGTACGGCTGGAACCAGAACGGCGCCTTGGTGTTCGCGGCGATGTCCTCGATCGAGCAGATGCTCATCATGCTGAGGGTGAAGGGGATGCCGAACTTCTCGGCCGCGCGGGCGGCCAGGATTTCGCCATCGGCATGCTGCATGCCCGTCAAGCCGGTCGGCGCGATCGCCACCGGCATGGCGCTGGCGATGCCCACCATCCGGGTCGCGACCGTGCGGTTGGCCATGTCGACGGCGACGCGCTGGCGCAGCTTGATGCGCTGGAAGTCGCTTTCGTTGGCGCGGTAGGTGCTCTCCGTCCACGAGCCCGAGTCGGCATAGTCGTAGAACATGCGCGGAACGCGCCGCTTCGCGAGCACGCGCAGGTCTTCGATGTGGGTGACGACAGGCATGGGCGGCGGCGCAGTGGGGGTCCGTCGATCCTACGATGCGTCGTCGAAAAGCGGCAGGCTGTAATCACCGACCGGCTCGTGCGCCGCCGGCGCCGGCGCACCTTCGCTCGGCGCGATCGGCGCGACGAGATCGGCCAGCCGGGCGAGCGCGCCGGCGCGAACGCCGATCAGGCGCAGCCGCCGGCTCAGGTCGACGCGCTTCAGGCAGCTCCCGGCGGCGCGCCGGATCTCGCGCGCGTCGAGCGTGTGGGCGGGCAGCGTCAGGTCGCGCGTCGCGATCTTGAAATCGTCGAAGCGCAGCTTGATGCCGATCGTCTTGGCGGCGTAGGCCTTCCTGGCGAGATCGCCGGCGAGGTGCTCGCACAGGTCCGTGAAGATCGCGCCCAGCTCGGCGCGATCGCGCACGGCGTGCAAGTCGCGATCGAACGTCGTCTCGCGGCTGATCGACTTCGGCTCGCTCTCGGTCACCACCGCGCGCTCGTCGCGGCCGTGCGAGGCCTCGTGCAGCCAGGCGCCGAAGCTCTTGCCGAAGTGCGCGAGCAGGAATTGCGGATCCTGTCCGGCGATGTCGCCGATCGTCTCGAGCCCCAGGCTCGAGAGCTTGGCCGCCGCTTTCGGGCCGATGCCGTTGACCTTGCGCGCGGCGAGTGGCCAGATCCGCGACGGCACGTCGACGAGGCCGAGGAGCGTCAACCCGTCGGGCTTGTCGAGCTCCGAAGCGAGCTTGGCGAGCAGCTTGTTCGGCGTGATGCCGATCGAGCAGGTGAGGCCGGTGCGTTCACGTACCGCCGCCTTCAGCGCCGTGCCGATCGCCCGACCGCCGTCGTCGTGCGCGCCGCCGAGATCGCTCAGGTCGACGTAGATCTCGTCGATGCCGCGGTCTTCGACGATCGGGGCGATCTCGCGCACCGCGGCCTTGAACAGGCGCGAGTACTTGCGGTACTCGTCGAAGTCGACCGGCAACAGGATGGCGTCGGGCGCGAGCACGGCCGACTTCATCATCCCCATCGCCGAGAAGACGCCGAGCTTCCTCGCTTCGTAAGTGCTGGTCGTGACGACGCCGCGGCCGGCGTAGTGGCGCAGCGAAGAGAAATCGTGGCTGCCGTCGGCTCGCTTCCTCGGCTGGCTGTCGCGGCCGCCGCCGATCACCACCGCGCGGCCGCGCAGCTCGGGATAGCGAAGCAGCTCGACCGACGCGTAGAACGCATCCATGTCAAGGTGGGCGACGAGCCGGGGCATGAGAGGAGGACTGTACGTGCATACAGGTGGTGTCGACAAGCGTTCGCGCGGCGCGGGACGCTTCCGGGCTTGTCGCAGAATGCGGCGATGAGCAGCGCCCCGCCGGCCGCTTCGATCCGCTTCGCGACGCGCGCCGACGCGCTCGGCATCGCCGAGATGTCGCGCGATTTCATCGAGCATGGGCTCGGCTGGAGCTGGACGCGCGAGCGCATCCTGCGCAGCCTGCGCCACCGCGACACCAACGCGATCGTCGCCGTCCGCGAAGCCGATCGGGCCGGCTTCGCGATCATGAAGTACGGCGAAGACGAAGCGCATCTGCTGCTGCTCGCCGTCAAGCCGTCGCATCGACGCTGCGCCGTCGGCAGCGCGATGGTCGAATGGCTCGAGCGCTGCGCCGAGGTCGCCGGCGTCGGCCGCATCACGCTCGAGGCGCGCGCCAGCAACGAGGCTGCGCGCGCCTTCTATCGCCATCACGGCTATGCGCAGGCGCAGGTGCTGCCCGGCTACTACGGCGGCCGCGAGACGAGCGTGCGCATGGTCAAGGACTTCGGGCTGTCGCGAACGGGAGCGCTATGACGATGAGACTCGCCGCCTCCTTGCTGGCACTGTGGATGGCCGGCCCGGCCGGCGCGCAGGTGGCGGCGATCGATGCCAGGCCGCTGCCGATGGCCGCCAAGCGCGCTTCCGCCAGCGCCGACGAATGCGCGGTATGGCGCCGCGAGCTCGCCTTCGCGCGCTCGGTCGAGAGCCACGACGCACGGGCGTTCGAGTCGTTCCTGCATGCGGGGACGGTGTTCAACGCCGGCACCGTCGACGCCGACCGCGGTCGCGACACGGTGCTCAAGGAATGGGCCCCGATCGTCGACGGCAAGACGATCGCCTTGCGCTGGCGTCCCGGCATCGTCCAGATCGGCGGCGAGGCGACGATCGCCATCTCGCGCGGGCCCTACATCCTGCAGCGCACGAAGGACGGTGCGCCGGTCTATCGCGTCGGCATGTTCCAGACCGTCTGGGTGCGCGACGCGCGCGATGGCGTCTGGCGCGTCCTCTTCGACGGCAGCGCGACGACGGGGCAGCCGATCGAAGATCGCGCGTCCGCCGATCGCTGGGTCGAAGAGCAGCAGATGTCCGACTGCGCCGCCTGAGGCGCGAGGCTGGCGCGAGCCGCCGCAGCGATGCGGCCGTCTCTCCTCAGGCCCGGATGACGCCGCCCTTCAACAAGCCGCGATCGGCGCTGCCGACGGCCGAGTAGAGCTGGAGGGTGTCGCCCGGCAGGAGGACGTCGATGGCGCGGTCGAGTGCTGCGGTGGCGCGCGCCAGCGATTCGCGCTGCGCCGCGACCTGGCCGCCCGCGCTGGCGAGGCGGTGGCGCAACGCCGGCGGCAGCGGCCCGCTCCTGGCGGCGTCGGAGAACTCGCTGACGGCACTCGCCAGGGCGCGATGCAGCTCTGCGGCGTGCAGGTCGATGCCGACCGGATCGCGCGCGCGCAGCGCGTTGCCGAGGGCGGCGAGCCGGGTCTCGACGTCGGCGAGGCGCGCTTCGAGCTCCGCCGGATGAGGGGCGGAAGCCTCGAGTGCGGCCATCAGCCCTTCACCTTGGTGAGGAGCTCCTGGGCGTTGGCGATCAGCTTGTCGGCGATCGCTTCGGGGTTGATCTTGAACGAGCCGTCGGCGATCGACGTGGCGATCCGGGCGACCTTGTCGGCGTCGAACTCGCCGGAGGCGCCGCCCGAGAGCAGCGTCGACGCCGTGCTCGAGAGCGCGACCGTCGCGCTGGCATCGACCTGCGCGGCACCGGTGGCATGCGTGCCCGCGTTCGCCTTCGTGGCTTCCGCCGGCGCGACAGACGCAGCGGCGGCCGGGGCCGGCAGCGGCTTGTCAGCGGGATGTCCGATCTTCATGGGGCTCTCCGAAGGGGCGCCGGCGGGACCGGAACCGTCTTGATGGACGGACTATCGGCCCGCCCCCCGGCGACTTTAGAGCTTTTTGCCTGGCCCACCCCCCGGAGCGCGGGGGTCTTCACAGTGTCAGCTCCAGCCGGCGCTCGCCAGCCGGGACGCCGGTGACGACACGGCCGCCCTC
Source organism: Caldimonas sp. (assembly GCA_039932815.1). Lineage (GTDB taxonomy): Bacteria > Pseudomonadota > Gammaproteobacteria > Burkholderiales > Burkholderiaceae_C > Schlegelella_A. The sequence continues at coordinate 5,995 of JBDTPG010000014.1, read as the reverse complement.
GGTCCGGACCCGGGCCGGCTGACCCTCGATGCCGTTGGTCAGGGCCTGGCCGGTGCCTTCCAGGGCGAATCCTTCGCCGATGGCGACGACCTTGACCGTTTCGCCGGCGGCGAACCACTGGCGCGACTTGATGTGTGCCTGGCGCACCGCCTGGCCGGGGCGCAGCCCCTGGACGAGCGTGCGGCCGACGACGAGCTTGCGGTCGAAGAAGACCGGCGTGAATTCCTCCGCGAGGTCGACCTCGGCCTCGTCGAGGTCGGTCTCGGCGAGGACGCTGCCGGCAGTCGCGCCGGCGGGAACGACGAGGGCGCGGCCCCAGACCTTGACGACGATCGGCAGATAGACGTTCCAGGCCGTGCGCCCTTCCTTGCAGCGCAGGCCGATGCGGCTCTTGCCCCAGAGGCGGACGTTGGGCGGAAGGTAAGGCTCGATGCGCTCGCACGGCGCCAGGTGCAGGCGCGGATCGAGCTGGCCGACGACGACCTCGACGCGCGTCGCGCTCGGCACGGCGGCTTGCCCGAGGGCGAGCGAGCGGACCTGGTCGACGAGACCGGCCGCGAGCGCCGGCGCGGCATCGTCGGCGTTGGCCGGCAGCGCCGCGGCGAGCAGGCCGCAGGCCACCACGAAGCACCACGCCAGGCGGCGCGGCGCGACGGGCACGAGCGGAGCGAGCAGGGCGATCGACAGCATGCCGGCACTGTAGAAGCGGCGCCGTCCGCCGAGGGCGCGAACAGGCCGGGAAAGGCGGCGCTATTCGCGCTTATGTGCAGCCGACCCCGTTCGGACAATCGCCTTCACGTCGACGAGGGCCCGACCCGGGCCGTGCGCCGACCGCCACACCCACGAGGCTCGCGATGCTCAACCGATTGACCGACTCGCTCGATTTCCAAGGCCAGGCGCTGCAGCTTCGCTCGGAGCGCCAGCGCCTGATCGCCAGCAACATCGCCAACGCCGACACGCCGGGCTACATCGCCCGCGACATGGATTTCGCGAAGACCCTGAAAGCGGCGACCGGCGCCCTCCCGGCGGCGAGCGCGCTGGCGACCAGCCATGCCGGACACATCGGCGCAGGCGCGGCCGGCACGTCCGGCGCGCAGGCGGCCGGCGAGCTGCTCTACGCGACGCCGGCACAGACCAATCTCGACCGCAACACGGTCGACATGGACCGCGAGCGCGCCAGCTTCGCCGACAACGCGATCAAGTACGAAGCGACGCTTCGCTTCATCAACAGCAACGTGCGCACGTCGCTGTCGGCGATCACCGGTCAATAAGGAACGCCATGAGCATGCTGTCGATCTTCAACGTCTCGGGCAGCGCCGCGAGCGCGCAGAGCCAGCGTCTCAACGTCGTCGCCTCCAACCTGGCCAACGCCGACACCGTCGCCGGGCCGAACGGGAAGGCCTACAAGGCGCGCCAGGTCACGTTCGAGACCGAGCTGATGGGCCAGACCGCGAACGACCCGAGCGCCGCCGGCGTTCGCGTCAGCACGATCAGCGAAGACCAGACCCCGGGGCGGCGCGTCCACGATCCCAAGCACCCGAGCGCCGATGCCGACGGCTACGTCACCTACAGCAACGTCAACGCGGTCGAGGAGATGGTCAACATGATCTCGGCCTCGCGCTCGTACCAGAACAACCTCGAAGTGATGAACACCGCCAAGTCGCTGCTGCTGAAGACGCTGCAGCTCGGGCAGAGCTGATCCAACCGATAGGCACACCGGAGAACGACCATGGCCGTCAGCGCCCCAGCCTCGACCACCAGCGACGTCGCCGTCAACTCGACGCCCGCGGCCGCGAGCGCGAACGACGCCACCGTCACCTCCGACCGCTTCCTGAAGCTCCTGGTCGCGCAAATGCAGAACCAGGATCCGCTCAATCCGATGGACAACGCCCAGGTGACGAGCCAGATGGCGCAGATCAACACCGTCACCGGCATCGACAAGCTGAACGCGACGGTGCAGGGCCTGTCGTCGCAGTTCATCCAGCTGCAGGCGATGCAGGGCGCGTCGCTGGTCGGCCGCGACGTGATCGTCGCCGGCAACAAACTGAGCATCGATGCCGAGGCCGCCGTCGGTCAGGGCGGTTTCGAGCTCGCCAATGCGGCGGACGCGGTCAAGGTCGAGATCCTCGGCCCGAGCGGTGCCGTCGTGCAGACGCTCAACCTCGGCGCAGAAGGCGCGGGCCTGCACAGCTTCAACTGGCCGTCGGGCGCGGCGACCAGCGGCAGCGGCCTGACCTTCCGCGTCAGCGCGACGACGGGCGGCGTCGCGACGCCGGCGACCGCGTTGATGCGCGACCGCGTCGACGCGATCAGCACCACGGGGACCAGCTTCAACCTCGAGCTCGAGAGCTCGGGAACGGTGCCCTACAGCGCCGTCAAGGCCTTCAACTAGACCCTTTCCCGCGGCCGCAAGGCCGCGCTCACAGAAAGCGAACACGCCATGGGATTCCAGCAAGGTCTTTCCGGCCTCAACGCCTCGAGCAAGAGCCTCGAGGTGATCGGCAACAACATCGCCAACGCCAACACGGTCGGCGCCAAGGTGTCGCGCGCGGAGTTCGCCGACGTCTACGCCAATGCGATCGGCGGCAGCAACGCCGTCGGCATCGGCGTCACCGTCGCCGACGTCGCCCAGCAGTTCACGCAGGGCAACATCTCGATCACCGATAACCCGCTCGACATCGCCATCAACGGCAACGGCTTCTTCGAGGTCGTCAAGGGCGGCACCGTCAGCTACACGCGCAACGGCCAGTTCAAGGTCGACCGCGACGGCTTCATCGTCAACGACCAGCATCAGCAGCTGATGGGCTACCCGGCCGATGCGGCCGGCGTGATCATCCCCGGCGCCGCCGGCCCGCTGCAGATGCCGACCGGCGGCATCACGCCGGCGGTGACGACGACGATCGGCATGGAGATGAACCTCGACGCGCGGCTCGGCGCGACCTTGCCCGCCGCGGGCGCGCCGATCGACTTCGCCGACCCGACCACCTACAACAACGCCACCTCGCAGACCGTCTACGACGCGAAGGGGCAGGGCGTGGCGCTCACCTACTACTTCCAGAAAGCGGCGACCGACACCTGGAACGTCTACGTCGCCGCCAACGGCACGCCGATCGCGACGGCGGGCGGCAACCCGGCCGCTTCGACGACGATCACCTTCCCGGCCAACGGCGGTACGCCGACGGCGCCGGTCGGCCCGGTGACGATCGACATCCCGTCGGTGACCAACGCCGCCGGCGCAGTCACCGTGGCCATCAACGGCGTCGGCCTCGACGTCTCGAAGGCGACGCAGTACGGCTCGCAGTTCGGCGTCACCGACCTCGCGCAGGATGGCTATGCCGCCGGCCAGCTGATCGGCGTCCAGTTCGAGGACAACGGCATCGTCCTGGCGCGCTATTCCAACGGCGAGACCAAGCCCGCGGGCCAGATCGAGATCGCGAGCTTCCGCAACCCGCAGGGGCTGCAGCCGCTCGGCGGCAACGCCTGGGGCCGCACCTTCGCGTCGGGCGATCCGCTCGTCGGCGCGCCCGGCGACGGCAACTTCGGCGTCCTGCAAGCGGGCGCGGTCGAGGAATCGAACGTCGACCTGACGGCCGAGCTGGTCGACATGATCACCGCGCAGCGCGTCTACCAGGCCAACGCGCAGACGATCAAGACGCAGGACCAGATCCTGCAAACGATCGTCAACCTCAGGTAATGCCCCCACGCTCGCTACGTTCGCTGCCCCCCGAGGGGGCGGCGCCCGGCTTGGGGCGGCCCGGCGCTCGGGCGCGCCGCGTTCACGACTAGGAGCTCGCATGGACCGTCTCATCTACCTCGCGATGTCGGGCGCGAAGGCGACCATGCAGCGCCAGGAGACGCTGGCCAACAACCTGGCCAACGTCTCGACCACCGGCTTCCGCGCCGAGCTCGCGGCGTTTCGCGCCGTGCCGGTCGAAGGCAGCGGCGCGAGCACGCGCGTCTATGCGCTCGAGTCGACGCCGGGCTACGACGCGACGCCGGGCCAGGTCGCGGCGACCGGCCGCAACCTCGACGTCGCCATGAAGGGCGCATCGTGGCTCGCGGTTCAGGGGCTCGACGGCACCGAGGCCTACACCCGCGGCGGATCGCTCGACATCAACGCCGAAGGCAACCTCGTCACCACCTCCGGGCTGACCGTCCTCGGCGACGGCGGACCGATCCAGGTGCCGCCGGAAACGCAGGTGGGCATCGCCGCCGACGGCACGGTCAGCGCCACTGCGGCGAATGGGCGCAGCACGTCGATCGGCAAGCTCAAGCTGGTGACGCCGGAAGCGCCGCTCGCGCGCGGCACCGACGGCCTGTTCCGCGCCGTCGACGGCGACCTCTCGGCCGACCCGCTGGCGCGCGTCCAGGACGGCGCGCTCGAAGGCTCCAACGTCAGCGCGGTCGAGACGATGGTCGCGATGATCGCGGCCGCGCGCCAGTTCGAGGCGCAGATGAAGTCGCTGACGACCGCCGAAGGCAATGACAAGGTCGCGTCGCAACTGCTGTCCGTCGGCTGAGCCGCGGACGTCGCACCTGATCGACGGCTAAGGCGTCGCTCGGATCTTCGCGCCTTGCGCGAGTCGCCACGCCGCGATCGCGCTCGCGAGCGCAAAGGCGCCGAACCACAGCCACGCCGCGGGCGCATCGAAGCGGAACAGGCGCAGGTGCAGCAGCGATGCGAGCAGGGCCAGCAGCGTGAACGCGAGCAGGCTGGCGAGGACGATGCGGCGCGCCTCGGGACGCGCTTCGCGCGCGAGCAGCAGCGCGCTGGCGCCGTAGGCGAGGAACGGGCCGGCATAGATCTGCGCGAGCAGCGGCGAGACCGCCCACGGCCAGGCGCGAACCATCGCCGCCGGTGCGATGAGCAGCGCGGCGCCATAAGCGAGCGCCACGAGGGCGATCGCGACCAGCGCCGGGTCGGCCTTGCGGACGGCCGGTGGATCGGCGCGCAGCGCGCGCGCATAGAGCCAGGCTCCCCAGAGCGGATAGACCGCGTAGGCGCCCATCCAGAACCAGACCTGCGGCTTGGCGAAATCGAAACCGTCGAGGCGGAGCAGCGAGACGAGCAGGAGCAGCCCGGTCCAGAGGACGGCCAGGGCGATCGCGATGCGGACGTCCGCGATCCGTCGCGTCCCTGCGCTCAGCGCCATCGCGACGCTGCCGCCGAGATAGAACGCGGCGATGAAGCGGGCGTGCAGCGGCGGCACCGTCCAGGGCAGGGCGCGGTCGACCTGCGCCGGCAGGAGAAATCCCCACGCGCCGACCCAGATCGCGAACAGGCCGACGAGGACGAAGTAGGCGCGAAACGAGAGACTCGTCATCTTCGGCTCCGGTCGGCAGCGGCGAGACCGCATTCTCGCCGGCCGCAGCGCCGAGAAGGCCGCGATCCACCCGCCTTTTCGGCGCTTCCCGGCCGCCTGTTGACGCCACCATGACGACATTGACCGGAGCCGCGCCATGATGCGATCGCTGTGGATTTCGAAGACCGGGATGGAGGCCCAGCAGACGCAGCTGGACACCATCTCCAACAACCTCGCCAACGTCTCGACGAACGGCTACAAGCGCTCGCATGCGGTCTTCGAGGACCTCATGTACCAGAACATGCGCCAGGCCGGCGCGGCGAGCAGCGACCAGACCGAACTTCCGACCGGCCTGCAGGTGGGCCTCGGCACGCGCGCCGTCGCCACCTCGCGCAACTTCAGCCAGGGCAACCTGCAGCAGAGCTCGAACCCGCTCGACGTCGCCATCCGCGGCAACGGCTTCTTCCAGATCCAGCTGCCCGACGGCACGACCGGCTTCACGCGCGACGGCGCGTTCCAGGTCTCGGCGACCGGCCAGCTCGTCACCAACAACGGCTATGCGGTGCAGCCCGGCATCACCATCCCGGCGACGGCGCAGAGCGTGACGATCGGCAACGACGGCACGGTCAGCGTCGTTCTGCCGGGCCAGGCCCTGCCGCAGGCGGTCGGCCAGCTGCAGGTCGCCGGCTTCG